>JAQVSW010000063.1 GCA_028700345.1 Candidatus Shapirobacteria bacterium
TTTCAATAAATGGAGTAGCCGAGCCAAATGTAGAGGTAGAACTTTTAAAAGATGATTTGTCATTAGGTAAAGAAATGGTTGATGAAAAAGGGGGTTTTTCTTTTACCGACATTACTCTTGATAGAGGGGGAAATACTTTTACGGCCATTGCCTTTAAAGAAAAAGAAGGACAAAGTGATCTTTCAAAAGCAGTTACGGTGATTTATGATGATCAAGCTCCTAGTTTAGAGATGTTGAATCCTGTAGAAGAGAAATTAACAGTTGATTATTCAGATTTTGATATTATTGGAAAAAGCGATAAGGGAGTTAGTGTCATGATAAATGGAAAGCTGGCGGTAGTTGATGATGAAGGTGGTTTTAAGTTGAAAGTTCAATTAAATGCAGGTAAAAATAATATGGAAATAGTAGCTAGGAGTCCGGCTGGAAATGAGACAAGGAAAACAATTGAGCTTACTTATGATATTTAATTTCCATCGCCAGGTAAAAAAGAATCCAGGGATAGAGTAGAGAATTAGCGAAGAGTGAATGGATAAAAATGGCTAGGATCAGTGACTGCCAGTAGAGGGAGGAAGAATGAAAATTGGAGATAAAGATTTTAGAAAATAGAATTAGACCTATAAAGCCTGTGGTAATAGCGATAGTCAATAGTGAGCCGTCAAAACCTGAACTTGAATGAGAATTAATATTATTCCTAATAATAGGTAGATTATTGTATCCAACTCCAATTATGGGGCTGATAGAAAATAATTTTATACCTTCTTTATAGTTTACTATTTTGGCTTTAATGGAGGATGTTCTTTCAAGCTTAGTCCCCTCTCCGGGCATGCGGGGAAGGAGAAAAATAGTAAGGAAGATGAGTAGGGTAGTAGATAAGAAGAGAAGTAGTTTTTTAGTTTTTAGAGAGATAAAAGAAAAGACAATAAAAAAGGTGAGAAGAGAGGAACGACTGTAGGTCAGAGCGAGGCCGAGATAGGGCAAAAAGATAAGTAGTTTACTAGATGAGTAGTTAAAATAGATTTTTAAGATAAAAAGTAAAAAAATAAGGCCGGTAAAAGTAGGGTCAAAAAAGGTACCAATAAGACGATAAAGATGCGGATCCCAGTTTTGAGTTGAAAAACTGGTAAAATCTGGCCAAATTAAGTATTGAATAAAAGCAAATATTAAAGACGACCATAAAATTAATTGAAAAAATTTATTGGTTTTTTGATCAATTTTTAAGGGGAAAACAAGGAAGGATAAAAGAGCAGAAAGACGAAGCCAATAAAAGAGACTAGAAAAAGAAAAAGAATATTTAAACCAGTTAAAAATTAAAGTAAGTAGAGAAAAAATAATAAAGTAAGTGACGGGATGATTTAATTTTTTAAGAATATTTCTGTGAGTTAATAGATTAAAAAAGGCGAGAGGTAATAGAGCAAGGCTAAAAAGAGGAAAGGAAAAATTTAAAAAATTAAGACGAAAAAGTTGACCAAAAAAGAAAAGAATCAGGGATAGATAAAGAGTTATTTTTGTGACAAGTGCCATAGTTTAGAGCGAACGAGAAAGCTGTTAAATGAGAGTGATAAAGATAAGATAATGCCAGGAACTCCGTCTAAAAAACCAAGTTTAATAAAATAGAGATTGATAAATTTAAGTTTAGGATACAGAATTATTTCCCATAAACTCGTTTTCTTTTTTTGGTCAAAAAGCTCTTTGGCTCTGATGTCGGAATATAAATTAATTTTTTCCAAAAAAGAACCGAGATTTTTGATCGAATAGTGGTGAATTATTTGTTGGGTATAAATAGTACCAGCGCTACTTTGCCAAACTTCATGGACCGGACCGATAAATTTACCTTCGTTTTTGTTAAAGATTTTAATTGGTTTATCGTCAAGACACTGGCCATGAGAAATAGAGTGATTAAAATAAATGATATTTCGTTTAAAAGAATAATTGTGTCTATTTGTCGGCGTTAAATTGTTCAAATATTTTATAGTTTCTGGAGTGGGAATTTCGTCGGCGTCGAGAAAAAATATCCAGTCATTTTTGCATTTAGATAGGCCAAAATTTCGCTGAGCGGAAAAATTACTGTTAAGTTTTCTTTTAAAAATATTGATAGATAAACTAGAAGATGAAAATGATTTTAAAATTTTTAGAGTATCGTCGCTTGACTCGTCATCGACAACAACTATCTCACTGAGACATTTTAAATCGTGAATCCAACTCCCCCACTGTTTCAGATTATCTTGTTCGTTTTTAGTGAGAAGGAGAAGAGAGATCTTAGGCATTTGGGGTGTGGGTAAAAAAATGATATGTTTTTAATAAAATTTCTTCAATAGAAAATAAGATATTAATAAAGAAAAATTTATAGGGTGATAAGAAGTTTTTGAAATATATTTTTCTTGATTTATACCAATATTTTAATACGGTTTTGTATTTACTGTTATTACTTGATCCTCCAATGTGTGTAACTTCTGAATTTGGATCATATATCACCTTATATCCCAGAGAATTTATTTTATTTCCAAAATCTATATCTTCAAGATACATAAAATAATTTTCATTAAATAAATTTAACTTATTATTAATTTTCTTTCTAAGAATAATATAAGCTCCACAAATTGATTCAACTTCGATTGGTGTTTTTTGATTTGTCTTAATCCAAAATTTTTTAGAAGTACTATTATTTGGAAATATTTTTTTAAAATTAGTAAATTCAAAAATAGCAGTTAAAAAACCTGCTTTTGAATTTGCACTGGGTATGTATTTTTTATTTTTTGGATTTTTAATTTTTCCTCCTACCGCTGCAATTTTCTTATCCGAAATTATTAGTTTAACTGAATTAATAACTGAATCATTTTCTAGGTATGTATCCGGATTTAAAAGTAAAATAATATTGTTATGAGCAATTTTTATTCCTTGGTTTACTGCTCTAGCAAATCCAATATTTTCTTTGTTTTTTATTAAATTAATTTTACTAAATTTATTTAAGTTAATTTTTTCATTTGAACAATTATCGATAACCAATATCTCATTTATACAATTTGATATTAATCTTAGTGACCTTAGTAACTTTTTTGCTTGCTTAAACGAATTGTAATTTATTATTAATACGGTAATTTTGTAAGATATTTTACTTATTGACATTAGATATTGTTGATTTATATTTATGTAATGAAAAATACAAAATTATTTTACTTGAATATTTTTATAGGTTATTTGATTTTATCACTTGTATTAACATCTAAGGTTGTTGCTACTGATTTATTTTTTGAAGATTTTTCAGATAACAATTTAAATCAGTGGACTGAGGTTGTTGGAAATATTGGTAGTACCACTAGTTGGATTTCTATCCAAGGCAAGCTACACAGTTATGTTGGAAGGAAAGGATTTGCTTATCTTTGTGCAAAAACAGATGTAACCTTGAGTGATTATATTTTTGAAGCTGAGGTAAAAAATATTTCTGGTGTTGATCAACAATTTATTTTTCGCGCTTCGTCTGACAAAAAAAATTATTATCTTGTAACTTATCGTTACGATGATTCTTCTTGGCCACAGGATAATAATAATATTAAGTTGTATAAAATATATTCAAATGGATTTAGATTATTGGGTACTTATCCTAGTTTGTTAGTTCCTCGTAGCGTAAACATTACTCAAAATGTAAATCATAAAATTAAAGTTGTTTTAAATCAAAGAAATATAAAAATATATTTTGACGAGCTCGTCCTAATTGATGAAAATGATGAGGATGAAAATATTTATATGGATGGAGAATTTTGTTTGATGACTTGGGGTGGTGATTATTTGGGTGTTTCTGAAAATGTTTTTGATAACATAAAAATTCAAGATACTGTTAGAAATAAGGTGGTAATACTGCCAGGGCTGGGGGCGAGTTGGAACGCAGAGGCGATACTGAGCGGATCGACAGCACCATCATTTCAGTGGACAATGACGCCTTTTGTTAATAA
>JAQVSW010000064.1 GCA_028700345.1 Candidatus Shapirobacteria bacterium
GATAAGAAAAAAATAGACTTAGCCAATTAAATGAGATTCCTAAACTAATAATGGAAAGTATTTTATTTTTCATGTTTTTCGATTCTTATTTCCTTAAAATTATAAACAAAACAAATTAGCACATAATACCAAGCTAAATTAACAACTACAAAACTAACATTTATCCAATTAGAAAAGATTGCTTCTGGTATTTGTTGATTAATATAACTTAAAAATAAGCGATATAAAAAACTGAAGATAACTAAAAGGACAGTGATCTTAAAGATTGTATAATATTCTCCTTGAGGCGAAATTTTCTTTTTATAAAAAGCGATTATCAGATAAGCGATAATAATATACCGAATAATGCTCATTAAAAAATTAATAAGCTGATGATATAATATTTGCCCATCCGCATAAAAGTTAAGTATTAAAAAACGGTTAATCAAAATAGACAAAGCGCCAACGATAAAACTGGCCACAATCATTGATAAAAATAACTTAGTTTTATTTTTTGTTAATTTTAGAAAAGCCATTATTCTTGACGATTAATTATTGAGATTGTTTCTTGAAGCTTATTTTCAGTAGCGCATTTCTTTTCCAAAACATTATTTAGCGCTAATTCCGGAATTTCCACAAAATATTTTCCGACTACATTTTCCGTAAAATACATTCTAATCAAATTATTATCTTTTAACAGCATTACCGGCCCTTGAACTTTTTTCACTTCCAAACAATCTTTTTCCGCTTCTGCGGCCAGCTTATTATAAAAACCAAAATGATAACTAATAGTTAAATTCTTTTTAAAATAAAATTTATTCTTTATTAAAATTTTCATTATCGCCCCTAATTCAATATTATTATCTTGCCCAAAATTATCCCAGGTTTGTTTAGAAACGAGATATTCAGTTATAAAAGGGCTTGAATTCCCTTTGGCCTGATAGTTTTCTAATTTGGATTGGTACTCCGATAAAACCGAAGAGTCTTGGGGAATTATTGAGATAACTTTTTGTAAAACATTTAAACCTGTATCCTTTATAGCGATTCCGACTAAATGGGTAATTAGTAAGCTTTGTGAATTTTCAATGGCATTTCCAATAATAATTGATTTGAAAGCTTCATTGAGCGCTTCTTTATTCTGACCATTCTTAGCTAACCAGATAGCCTTAACCCCACTTAAACGGCTTATCTCTCGCCAACTATTTAGCGGAGTGACAGGCATGTCGCTGGAGATTTTTGATTGACTGTCTGCTTCGGGCAACTGGAACACTCCTTTAGCGGCAGCATCAGTAAAGTATTGTAAAACTTCTTCGTTATCAGATAAAAGTTTTTTTATGTCTTCTTGATTCCACTGATCGCTATTTAAGTAATCAGAAACCAATTGTTTTCCTGCGGGAACATTTTTTAGGCTAATTAACTTCTGATGTTTTTCTGCATTGTATAACTTATTCAAATCATAGAAAGCGTTTTCTTCTTTAGAAAGATTAATTGTTTGCAGCTGCAAATTTGAGTCATCTACAGGTGGAATATCTTTTCCTTTGATGATACTTAAAAATAACGGGATGACAAAAACAATAATTACTAAAATAAAAATTACCACTGCCAGAAATTTTAAAAAACCACTTATAATTTGTGAAATGATTGTTTTCTTTTTTGGCATATTTAATAATTTAGCTTATTTTCATCACTAACGACCACTAACTTATAACCATAGCTAACCGTACCTTGTTTATACTTCAATACTGCATTGCAAATATAAACACCATTAACAGACGGCGCGTTAATATATAGATCGTTATTACTATAAGTGGATAGCACTTTATAATCTATTACTGCCTTATTTTCATCAAAACATTCCAAATTTGATAATTCAAAGGGGTAATGGCGATCAATTTTAATTTTTTTATTACTCAAAATAATCTGTTCATTTCCGCCAACGGTTAGAGTATTGTCAGATGTATATTGAAACTCCGTAGGATGAATTGAATCAGCCATCACGCTTTCGTGCCAATTGTTCCAAGAATAACTGCCAAAAATAGCTTGAATTGTCTTAGAAAATTCCGAAGACAAATATAATCGTGGCGGCTTGATACTCAAACTATTAATTAATGACCAACCAATAAATAATAAAATCGCGGCACAACTTGCAACGATTAAATATTTTTTATTTTTAAATACCCCTGTAAAATTCTTCATATTTATTATTCTTAATTCTTAATTGACCTTAAAATAGTCCAAATATCATCGTCAGTAAAACGATAATCTGGAACCAAAACCTCGTCTAAATCTTCTGGTACTGATTGATTACTAACAACATCCCAATTAATTTCGTAGAATTTTTGATTATTAATATTTAAAACGCTACAAGCAATTCCGCCGCCGCAAGCACCTCGATAAATAATGGCATTATCTATACTATCAATCTTTTCCTGTTTAATACTATAATCCATAAAACCTTGAGCCATTTCTTTTGAAGTTTCTCTAAGCTCCGCCACTAAATCAACGTTATATTTTTCAAAGTCTGTCCGAAAAGATATTTTTTGACCATCGACTTTACAATCACCCCAAGTTTTAGGATACGAGAATTTAAATTCAGCCACTTCTTGCGGGCAGGTTTTTAAATCAGTTTGTTTTATAAAATGAAATGACTCAGCAATCTGCTTATCAAAACATTTTTCAAAACCATAGCCTATTTGGCATTCCTGTGAAGTATTCCAAGAGGCAATTTTTTTATTAGCCGGGCTATATTTTATATAATAATTATAATTAACCGGACATTCGGTAACGTCTAAAGATTTATCGTCACCGTCTAGCACGATATCGAAAGTGTTAGGAAAAATTGCTATTGGTTCTTTATGATAAGAGCATGATTTCCCGTAATGTTTTTTTATAAAATCACTAAGCTCTTGTTCGTTATTAACATCGGCAACAGTAATTCGCCAAACAGGGTCAATCACAAAGCCATCACCATATTCTTGTTTATTTTTTTGATATTCAGTTTCGACTGAATCAAAAGAACATTCTCCAGATTTAAGATATAAAATATTATTTTTAGTTAAGATACTATTAGGTCTTATCACCTGACTAACGGCATCATAACTAGTCCAATACATATTGGGGATAGATTGACCAGGATAATTAAAAGTTATGCCTAAATCATGGTTTTCATAAGATAACCATTTTGTTTCAGGAAAACTAGATAAGGCTAGGTTGTTTATAATTGGTGGTTCTTGATCTACCTGATTTATCTGATCTGTATTACTTTTCTGAAGAATGGCCTCTTTTTGTTTAATTTTAAAAACAAGCAAAATTACTAAAGCTAAAAATAAAATGGTGGCACTTGTTAGAATTAATTTCTTTTTCATACCTTTTATGATAGCTCTTTTATCTAAAATAGTATAATTACTAGCTAAAGTTCGCTACCCCCCCTCCTTACCGTTCCAGCATCAAAAAATAATCTAATCCAAAATATTAATTTTGATAAAACTCGGACTAGAACCAAAGAGCTCCTTTATTTATAGTCTATTTCACTGATTTGACCACAACAAAAAAACATGACCTAAATCATGTTTCTTTGCATTTTGGCTAATGTTTAATAGCCTAAGTCGGTCTTAAACACCAAAATCGTGTTGGCTCCCGCCATGGGATTCGAACGGGAGTCGGTCTTAAAACACGATTTCCCTTCTCAGTATCTAATATTAGCTAAATTATTTCTAAAGACATCTAATTAAAAAGTTTCGAATCCGATTACTAGTACTATTTCTCTATTCGGTAGCCATTCTAACATCACTACACCTGCCCTTTAATCCATCAACCACCTCCATCACATCATCAATTTGAGGTTCATAGGCTGTCAGCTCATTGCCATTTTTAAGATTGAGAGTAACCAGCTTACTATGAGTTTGGAAAACGCTCTCAACTTCACAATTATTAAGAG
>JAQVSW010000065.1 GCA_028700345.1 Candidatus Shapirobacteria bacterium
ATTCAAAAAAACGCCAAAATTATTATCCGTTAATTTTTCGATTTTTTCGTCCGGTTTCAGCCTTTGCTAAGGCTTCTCGATAGGCAATTTTGGGTAAACTTTCTTTGTTTTCTTTCAGATATATTGATACCTCGTCTTTGTGAAACTTAACGAGGCTTCTCAGTAACCAAGAAACAGCTTTAGTAGTTAGAATTTCTTTTTCAGATTTTAAATTTTCAATATTTTCAAAGGCCAGTTTCGATAGCCTTTTATCATCAGATTGTCGCAAGGGTTTAGTTAATAAAACCATGCTGGCTCGGCGTTTATGAATATTTTTATCCCCTCGAAATTTTTTTAACAGTTTCTCCCAATCAGACCAGCTACTAAGTAATTCCTCGGCGGTAAAATTAGACTGACACAGTAAATCTGTTTCCGCCCAACCATAGGTATAATTAAGCCAGTAATCCAATGCTTCCGGCTTAAGTTCTTTTCGTATTTTAGGAAGTACTCCCAGTAGCCTGGCTGCCATATCTATTTCCGCAAAAGTAGAGGCATTGCTATAAAGCGAGTTTAATAATTCAATTAATTTTTTCTCGTCCAACATATTTTTATTAGCTATTTCCTTTGCCATTTTAATCATTTCTTTAGTTTTAATTCCCAGTGTTGGCTTATTACTCCCGAGATAGTGTTGCACCCACTCATTATTTTTTTTATCTCCACTATTCTTATATTTCTCAAACTTCTTTAATATATTCAAATGTATTTCGTTGGATATTTTCATGTCAAAAATAATTATAGTATAATTTGTTACCTGATTTATTAAATTAAAATCAGCTCTTAAAATTATGGAAAAAGCAGTTGTCTTTGGCCCAATGATAATTTTTTTTGGAATTTTTATAATTTTAATAATTGCATTTTTAGGCTTTATCGTTAAACTGATCTCTAAATCAAAAAATGAAGATTGGTATGGGCAGGTGATTGATAAAAAAGTTAATGAAGTCGAAGATTTTGATTCCGGTGCAAAAAGTGATCATTATTTTCTGGTCGTCAAGATGGACAATGGTAAAACACGAAATATTGGTCTTTCGCGTCAGCTGTGGGAAAGTTTTCAAACTGGTGACAAGCTTCACAAACCCAAAGGTCAATTATTTCCAGAAAAAAGCTAAAAAATTAGCTATCATATTTAATGTCTCGCTTTCGTATAAGATCAGCTTTTACCTTGGTGGAAATTTTAATCATTGTTTCTTTAATAGCCGTTTTATCAATTTCCGTTATTTCTGTAATTAACCCTCGGGAGCAAAAATATAAAGCCGAAGATGCGAAAATCAAAAATTTAATCTCCGAGATATTTAAAGCTCATCTTCGCTATGCTCAATTTGAAAAGGGTACTTATCTAGATTCTCCGGCCGTATCTCTTCAAATAAATTCTCCCGACGCCATCGCCTTTTTACAGACTCTTGTCTCTGAAGATGAGTTAAAACAATCCATTCTTTTTGATAAAAATCTAGATAAAATTTTATTAACAACTAACAGTATTGATAATGTTTCCTTATGTTTTTTGCCCAAAGCCAAAAGCAATCAAATATATTCCGATGATACTCGTTACGATAGTGAAGGTTTTTATCGCCAAGATTGTAGTGACAAGCAATGTTATTACTGTTTAGTGACTGATACTGATAGCAAAGATTATGAAGCTCGGATTACCATTTATCCCACTGCTACTCCCGATCCTTGTTCAAACTACAATATCGCCAGACCCAATTTTCCGTTTACTACAGATTTTGCTGATAAATACACTGAATTAGGTTGTACTAATTTCAATATTAGAGATCAAGGTTGTGATTCATATTGTCCCAGCGGTCAGAGACATCTAATAAAACATTATTCAAGTATAAAACTAGATCCTCGATGTACTTCAAATCTCAGAGAAGATTATTGTGTCCCCGAGCCCTATGCCAACTGTCTTTATCATCCCAAAATTTCTGGTGATAATGAATTTAATTGGGGTTGTACTAATCCTCGCCGTCCTTATTCTTGGTTATAAAATCTAATTTTTCTTTCCTCGATAATTTTTTAACTCTTGCCTCCTCTATAAGCGCTTCTGACCTGTTTTCAAATTTTTTTTGGTAAATTAATTTCACTGGCCTTCTGCCTTTAGTATATTTTGCTCCTAATTTAGAACTATTGTGTTCTTTTACCCGTCTTATTAAATCACTGGTAATTCCGGTATATAAGGTATTATCACTGCACAATACAATATAAACAAAATACATATAAAATTTTTTATTTTACTGATGATAAAACAAAACAGTGAACAAAAACTAATTGATCCTTATATTTTATAGATTCTTTACCCACGGTAATTCCAATTTCCAAATCGTTATCTAATATTTTATATTCATAATCCCAATTATTGATTTGTTTAGCTCGGCAGTCATTAAATAATCTAGTTGTACTTCCCAGTTGATTAATTCTAAAAATTAAATTTTGGCTAATATCCTGAGACGTAATTCCTAATTTATTAAGCATACTTTTATCAACTATTCCTCCAGCATATACGCGGGTAAAAATATCTCCTTCAATTTTTACAATTTCCTGACCACCTCCATTGGTCCATTCATCGTGGTAAACAATCTCGTTATTTTCAAAGTGACTTGAAGAAATATCAAATGATCCTCTTGTCGCTTTTTCAAATTTTGTTTGACCTCCGTATCCAGCCAGTAAACCTTGTGTCAAAGCATTTTTTATTTTATTTTTATTCATAATGAGTTTATAAGAATTTTTATTTTTTCTTCTCTTTAAAATATTTTTTATTTTTTAATTTATCAGGTAGTAGGGATTCTTTAGTATATTTGTCGTAATTTTTTCCGTACCCAAGCTCTTTCATTAAATTAGTTTCAGGGTTTCGAAGCACTAGAGGAATAGGTAAATTACCAAAAGTTTCTACGTCTTTTAAAGCGCTCATAAAAGCATCGTAGGCCGATCTGTCTTTTGGACACTTAGCTAGATATGCCACACCATGGGCTAAATTTTCTCGACATTCCGGGTAGCCTATAGTTTCCACCGCTCTAAAAACGGCATTAGCGACGAGTAGTGCTGAGGAAGAGGCCAGGCCAATATCTTCGGAAGCAAACACCACCATTCTTCTGGCTATAAAAATTGGATCTTCCCCTGCGGCCACCATTCGTGCCAGATAATAAAGAGCCGCGTCCACATCACTGGCTCTCATACTTTTTATAAAAGCCGAAATGGTGTTGTAGTGTTCCTCTCCCTTTTTATCAAAACGTAAAAACGAATTTTGCAGGGCATTTTTTAAAGATTCAATTTTTAAATCGCCATAAAGAGTTGAGGCATTATCAATCATGGTAATTGCTTGTCTGGCATCACCATTAGCCATATTAACGAGCCACTCCTTGGCCACCTTTGTCATTTTTATTTTAATAATTTTTAGACATCTATTTATTATTTCGTTCATCTCTTCTTCGCTCAGCTCTTTTAAGACAAAAATTCGACAGCGAGAAAGTAGGGGAGCAATTACTTCAAAACTGGGGTTCTCAGTGGTGGCTCCAATTAAAGTCAGGGCGCCTGTTTCCACATAAGGCAGCAAAAAATCTTGCTGGGCTTTGTTAAAGCGATGTATTTCATCTAAAAATAATATTTTTTTTATTAATCCAGGACTTGTAGAAGAAATTATTTTTCTAATATCGTCTTTACTGGCTGAAACCGCCGACATTTCATAAAGCTCCGCCTGCGCCTCCCTCGCAATAATTTTAGCTAGAGTGGTTTTTCCTACTCCTGGCGGTCCCCAAAAAATCATCGAAAATATTTGGTGGTTTTCAATGGCCAAGCGTAGTGGTTTCCCTTCTCCTACTAAATGTTTTTGACCAATAAATTCGTCTAAATTTTTCGGTCTTAA
>JAQVSW010000009.1 GCA_028700345.1 Candidatus Shapirobacteria bacterium
CCCTAGTCCCATCTCTACCGAATCAATTTCTCCTAGCTCCGATCCCACCGCCGACTGGAAAACATATGAAAATAATGATTACGGATTTTCAATTAAATATCCAGCAAATTTAACGATTGAATCAACGACCAAAGAGAAAATGGTAAGGCTACTTTCTCAAGAAAATATAGAATTTCCTGGAGGTAATGTGACTGCTTTTTGGATTGAAGATAATTTAAGTATTTCGGATTACATTCAAAATACAAAAATTTATTTATCTCCATTGAATCTTGAAAATACGTTAAAACAAACTTCACTTACCTTCAACGAAGTAAATTTTATTAAATTGTCCTATACGGATGCAATGGATAATAGGGAAGAATACATTACCCCAATAAAAAATAATATTTTTATATTTTCAGGTGATTCTCAAATTCTCTCCACCTTTAAATTTATCGACTTAACTGACGACTGGAAAACATACGAAAATGAAAAAGTCGACTTTACTTTTAAGTACCCAAATAATTATTCTGAAAATAGCTATGATCCAAGGCCAAATACACCGGGATCCTGGCAAATACAAATAATGAGTCCGCTCACCGAAGATTATGGTGGACCTCAATTAAACTCTCGGGAACTAAAAATAGAAATATATATTGAGTCTAAAAAAGTAAATGATTCCTTAGATGCATTTTTTGAAGAACAGGCTCAAGCCGAGGATTTTGATCCTCAATGGACCCGTAGTAAAATTAATATTGCCGGAATAGAGGCAATAAAACTAAATTGGACTGGAATGGGTTCTGGTATAAGTTATTTTTTGATAAACAACAACAAAAGAATCACTATAGCCAAATATCCCCAAAATACTTCTCTTGATTCAGAATTCAATCAAATCCTTTCCACTTTCAAATTTACTCCCTAATTCTCCCCCTTGCTCTACATATAAATTAAGTATATAATTCTCCACATTTGGCGAGCGGTTGGTACATAACTCGTCTTCCTCATATAAATTTAAAATTAACGATGCCTTCCGCAAAAAGAACTAATTGGGGTAAAAAATACCCTCAAATTCCTGCTTTAGATTTATTAGCTGTTCAAAAAGAATCCTGGGAAAAATTTCTCAAAACTGACCTTGAAGAAACTGTTCGTGCTATTTCTCCTATTTCCGATTACACTGGCAACAACTGGATTTTAGAGCTAGGTGAGCTTTTTTACGATAAACTTACTCTAACCCCAGAAGTATCCCGTCTTAAGGGTTTAAATTATACTGTTCCTGTCTATACCAAGGCTAAATTAACCAACAAAAGAACTGGTCTCGTCCGCGAGGAAGATGTCTTCCTTTTAAATCTTCCCACCATGACTCCCGAAGCCACCTTTATTATCAATGGTATTGAAAGGGGAGTCATTAATCAACTCGTTCGTTCTCCTGGTGTTTATTTTACGAGTGAAATCGATCTCGCCACCGGCAAAACTCTCTGCAATGCGGAGATTCGCCCAGTTCGTGGTTCCTGGCTCGAATTTTTTATTGGTAAAAAAGATGTTATTTTTGCCCGTATTGACCGCAAAAAGAAAGTTCCTGCCACTATTATTCTCAGGGCCGCTTCAGCCTTAACTGACAAGCAACTGGTCGGTGAGTTCGGAGATTATATCAATGGCACTATTACCGCTGACACCACCAAAACCCAAGAAGAAGCTTATCTCGAATTTTATCGTAAACTTCGACCTGGTGAGCCTGTTGTTCTCGAAAATGCCCAAAAATTTTTCAACGATCGCTTTTTCGATCTTCGGACCTATGAACTAGGTCAAGTCGGTCGTCACAAAATCAACAAAAAATTTAATTTTAAATTTTCCGATGAAGACAAAGAAAATTGGGTTATTAGAAAAGAAGATTTAATCGCTACTATCCGTCATTTAATTAAACTTCAAAAAGGCGAAGCCACTCATTTTGATGATATCGATTCTCTTGCCAATCGTCGTCTTCGTCGCTGCGGCGAAATCGTGGCTCAAGTCGCCCTTCGTCCGGCTATGGCTCGTTTTGAAAGAATGGTCAAGGAGAGAATGTCTTTAATTTCCACCAAAGAAAAACCAACTCCCTCTCAAATGATCAATCCTCAGCCTCTAATTTCTTCTCTCAATACCTTCTTTAGAAGCAATCAACTTTCGGCAATTTTGGATCAAACTAATCCTCTGGCTGAACTTGATTTACTTCGTCGTGTCACTGTCGTGGGTGTTGGTGGTCTTACCCGCGAAAGAGCCGCTTTTTCTATCCGCGACGTTCATTCTTCTCAGTATGGTCGCATTTGTTCTGTCCGTTCTCCTGAAGGTCCAAACATTGGTTTGGTCACCTATTTGGCTCTCTATGCCAAAGTAAACAAATATGGTTTTATTGAGGCGCCATTTAGAAAAATAGTAAAAAATGGTAAAAATTATACCTTTTCTGATGATGTAATTTATATGGATGCTGACGATGAATATGATAATCAAATTACTCATCTTGGTATCAAAATAGAAGACAATATCATTAAACAGCATTGGGTCCCAATTCGTTTTCAAGGTGAATTTTCCGAAGGTCCTATCGATCAGGTCAAATTTATTGATATGGTGCCAAACGAAATTGTGGGCGCCTCTGCTTCTCTGATTCCCTTTGTTGATCATGATGACGCTACCCGAGCTCTCATGGGCTCACACATGCAGACTCAAGCTGTTCCTCTAGTTCAACCCGAAGCTCCTATTGTGGGGACTGGTTTGGAAGCCGACGTTGCTTCAGCTATGGGTCGTTGTGTTTTGTCAAAAAATAGTGGTACCGTTACCTATGTTGACGCCAATAAAGTTATTGTTGATGATATCACCTATCCTGTCACTAAATTTGAAAGAACTTCACCTTACGGTACTTGTTATGATCAACAAGTTTTGGTTAATCTAGGCGATAAAGTCAAAAAAGGTGATGTTTTAATCGATGGTCCTGCTACTTTACATGGTGAATTATCCATTGGTCGAAATTTACTCGTTGCCTACGCTTCCATTGATGGTCTAGGCTATGAAGATTCTTTTTTAATTTCTGATCGTCTGGTTAAGCAGGACATTCTAACTAATATCCAAATTTTTGAATACAAAGCTGATGTTGTCGAAACCAAGCTCGGTACTGAAGAATTAACTAAGGATATTCCTAATGTTTCTGAAACTGAACTAGCTAAATTAACCGAAGATGGTATTGTTATGATTGGTGCTACTGTCGGTCCTAACGATATTTTGGTTGGAAAAGTTGAACCTCGAGGTGAAAAAGAACTAACTGCCGAAGAAAGACTTTTAAGAGCTATTTTTGGTGAAAAAGCTCGTGAAGTCAAAGACACTTCTTTAAGAGTTCCCAATGGTGAAGGAGGAGTAGTTATTAAAATTGAAACTTTGGGCAAAGAAGATGGCGATGAGCTTGATCCTGGTGTCAACAAAATTGTCAAAGTTTACGTTGCTCAACTTCGTCGTATTCAAGAAGGCGATAAAATTGCTGGACGTCACGGAAATAAGGGTGTTATCTGTCGAATTATGCCGGAATATGATATGCCACGCCTTGCCGATGGTACTCCGGTAGACTTGGTTATGTCACCTCTTTCAGTTATTGCCCGTATGAATTTAGGCCAAGTTCTCGAGGTTATTTTAGCCTCAGCTGGTCTTAAATTAAATAAAAAATATGCGGTTCCTGTTTTTGAAAAATACAGTGAAGAGCAAATCGGTAAAGAATTGTCTGAGGCTGGTTTAAATATCACAGGAAAAACAAAGTTATACGATGGTCGCACTGGTGATGCCTATGATCAAGACGTCGTTGTCGGTATAGGCTATATTTTAAAACTAGTTCACATGGTTGATGATAAAGTTCACGCTCGTTCTACTGGTCCTTATTCCCTAGTTACTCAGCAACCTCTTGGTGGTAAAGCTAGAATGGGTGGTCAACGTCTCGGAGAAATGGAAGTTTGGGCTCTTGAAGCTCATCGCGCCGCCCACATTTTGCAAGAAATGTTAACTATCAAATCTGATGATATTGAAGGGAGAACCCACGCTTTTCAGGCTATTATTAAGGGACAAGCTATTCCTGAACCAGCCATTCCTGAGTCATTTAAGGTTTTGACCAAAGAACTCGCTGGATTAGCTCTCGATATTTCTCCTGTCGGTATGAAACCCGTAATTGAGGAAGAAAGCGAGGAAGAAGTTATAAAAGAAGAAAAAACAGAGACAAAAGTTGAAGATTTAAAGGAGGATAACTAATGTTTAAATTTAAAAATATGCTCGATTTTACTGGTATCGAGATTAAGCTCGCTTCTCCAGAGGAAATATTATCCTGGTCAAGTGGTGAAGTATTAAAACCGGAAACAATTAATTATCGATCTTGGCGTCCCGAAAAAGATGGCCTTTTTTGTGAAAAAATCTTTGGCCCTTCCCGTGATTATGAATGTTATTGCGGCAAATACAAAAAAATCAGATTCAAGGGTGTTATTTGCGACAAATGTGGAGTTGAAGTTACTACTAGTAAAGTTCGTCGTGAACGCATGGGACACATTGCTCTGGCTGCTCCTATTGCCCATTTATGGTATCTTCGAAACACTCCTTCACCTCTCAGTGTTATTCTCGATGTTCCCCAAAAAGAGCTTGAATCTGTCGTCTATTTTACAAAATATTTAGTCACCGCTATTGATGCCGACAAAAAGAAAGAAGCTTTAACTAATTTAGAAATTAATTCTGAAAAACGTCAAACTCAAATCGATACTGATTCCAAAGAGACTATTGAAAAACTCAAAGTTCAAACTGCCAAAGAGAAAAAAGATCTAGACAATAAAATTAAAAATAAAGACCAGCTTTTAATCGCCAAAGAAGAACGCGATGTCAGACTAAAGCAAGACGTTCAAAAAATTGAAAATAAAGCTGCCAGTGAAAAAAATCGTATCGAATCATTAATCAAATTTCTCGAAGATAAAATCAAAAGCATGGAAGTTCTCTCTGTTCTTACCGATGAAGAAGAATTTTATTTAGCCCAGTTTAAAGCTGATATTTTTTACGAGGCCAAAATGGGTGCCGAGGCTTTACTTGAAGTCTTAAAAAATCTTGATTTACCTGAAACTGTCAAAAATCTTAAAAAAGAATTAGCCAAGACTAGTAGCAAACTTAAAAAGAAAAAAATCATGTACAAAATCCGAATCTTAAATGGCATGATTGAAAATTCTATCAGTCCTGCCTGGACTATATTACAATATGTCCCGGTTATTCCACCAGATTTACGTCCTATGGTTCAACTTACTGGTGGTCGTTTTGCCACTTCTGATTTAAACGATTTATATCGCCGTCTTATTAATCGCAACAATCGTTTGAAAAAACTGATTAAATTAGGCGCCCCTGAAATCATTTTGCGTAATGAAAAACGGATGCTTCAAGAATCAGTCGATATTCTTATTGATGCTCAAAAATCATCTAAAAATAAACGAAAAAGTAGTAAACGTTTGCCTCGCTCCCTTTCTGATCTACTTCGAGGAAAGAAAGGTCGTTTCCGACGTAATTTACTGGGAAAAAGAGTCGACTATTCTGGTCGTTCCGTTATCGTGGTTGGTCCAGAACTAAAATTAAATCAGGTTGGTCTTCCAAAGGAAATTGCCCTTGAGATGTATCGTCCCTTTGTTCTTAGAGAACTGATGGATATTGGTCTGGCCGCCAATATTAAATCTGCTAAAAATTTAATTGATCATCGTATCAATGAAGTTTATGATATCTTGGAAAAAGTTACCAAAAATACTTACGTTCTTTTAAACCGAGCTCCCACTCTTCACAAACTTTCAATTCAGGCCTTTAAACCTGTCTTAACTGACGGTCTGGCTATTCGGCTTCACCCCTGTGTTTGTAAAGGTTTTAATGCTGACTTTGATGGAGACCAGATGGGAGTTCATTTACCTCTTTCCGCTGCCGCTCAAAGAGAGGCCAAGCATTTAATGTTGCCTTCAAGAAATCTTCTTAAACCTTCTGATGGAGCTCCGGTCTCTATTCCCTCACAGGAAATGGCTGTCGGCTGTTATTACATTACTTCTGTTCGTTCCGAAGATATTACCAAAGAAAACCAAGAAGGCTTTAAAGATCTCTCAATTATGGGAGACCAAGATGAGCTAATTTTGGCTTATCAAGCGGGAAAAGTTGGTTTAAGAGAATTGGTGGCTGTCAAAATAGAAGGCAAGCTAATCAAGACTACTTATGGTCGAGTTTGGTTTAACTCGGTCTTACCAAAAGAATTTGAGTTTCTAAACATTCCTATGGCTGGGGCCAAAGCTTTAAATGATCTAATCGTTAAATCTTTAGAAATTTCTAGTCGTTTAAAAACCGTTAAGCTTATTGATTCTTTAAAAGATATTGGTTTTGCTGGTTTTACTCTCTCAGGACTTTCTCTATCTATGCCAGATATGGGCTATCTTCCAGAAAAAGAATCAATTATCGCTGGGGCTGACAAAAGGGTGGTTGAAATTGAAAACAACTACAAAATGGGTCTCATTAGCAATGAAGAAAAAAAGCGTCTTTCTCAAAGTGTTTGGATGGAAATTACCGAAAGTATTGCCGAAAAAACTTGGGAAACTTTAGATAGTGATTCTCCAATTCGCATTGTTTCCGCGGCTGGTATCAAACGGGCTAGCAAAGATCAAATCAAGCAACTTTCAGGTATGCGCGGTCTAATGGTTGATCCTACAGGAAAAATTGTACAGCTACCTACCAAAAGCAATTTTCGTGAAGGTCTCTCTGTTTTTGAATATATTACTGGTACTCGCGGCACTCGTAAAGGTTTGGCTGATACCGCTCTCCGTACTGCTGATGCTGGTTATCTAACTCGACGTCTCGTTGATACTTCTCATGTGGCCATTACTCGCGAAGATGACTGTGGTACTACTCGTTTTTGGACGATAGATCGAAACGAAAAAGGTCGAGAAAAATTCTTTGGCCGTCGACTTTTAGGACGTGTTTTGGGTAATGACGTAATTGATCCAAAAAACAAGAAAATTATCGCCAAAAAAGGTGATTTAATTGATAATCATTTACAAGGCATAATTGAAGCGAGCGAAGTCAAAACCGTTGACGTTCGTTCTCCTCTTACTTGTAAATCTAAAGTTGGTCTTTGTCGCCATTGTTATGGTTGGGATTTATCCAGCCGTGAGCTAGTTGGCTTTGGTGTTCCTGTCGGAGTTATTGCCGCCCAGTCAGTTGGTGAACCAGGAACTCAACTGACTCTTCGTACTAAACATACTGGAGGCGTTTTGGGTGTTGACGTAACTCAAGGTTTACCCCGTATTCAGGAATTATTTGAAGTTAGAACTCCCAAATTGCCCTCACCTTTAGCCGAAATTGACGGTAAGGTTAAAATCAAAGAAAATATTGATGGCTATGAAATAAAATTAAGTGGTAAAGATAAAAATAATGCCGCCAAAACTATCAACTATTTACTTCCCAGTAATGTCACTCTTTTAGTTGGTGATGGTGACTTAGTCGGTCAAGGGACTCAGCTTTGTTCCGGTCCGATTGATGTTAGAGAGATTCTTGAAGTTTCTGGTCTTGAAGCGGCTCAGCGCTATTTAATTAATTCTATTCAGGGAGTATATGAATCTCAAGGTATTGGTATTCATGATAAGCACATTGAGGTTATCGTCAGAGAAATGAGCGATAAACTCAAGATTGAAGATCCCGGCGATACTAATTTCCTTTACGGGCAAGTCGTTACCAGACCTGTCTATGAAGAAGAAAATAAAAAAGCCAAAGAAAACATTAAAGATGGCAAGGCTTCAAAAGGACACAAGGTTCTTCTCGGTTTAATCCAATCTTCTCTGACCACTGGTTCTTGGCTTTCTGCCGCTTCTTTCCAGCAAACCACCGGAGTTTTAACTGAAGCTTCATTGCTAGCTGAAGTCGACAACTTGATAGGATTAAAAGAAAATGTTATTATCGGACGTCTCATTCCTGTCGGAAAAAGCCAGGAAATCAAATAATTATGCCAACCTATAACCAATTAATCAGCAAATGTCGTAAAGTTAGACGTCTAAAATTAAGAACTGGAGCCCTTCGTGACAACTACAATAGTATTAAAAATACTAGTATTGCTACCTATAATCCTCAGAAAAAGGGGGTAGTGACCGTTGTCAAAACCATGACCCCCAAAAAGCCACATTCAGCTCTGCGAAAAGTGGCTAAGGTGAGACTGAGTAATCGAGCCACTGTTACTGCTTATATTCCTGGAATCGGCCATAATTTAGCCGAACACGGAATTATTTCCATTCGTGGTGGTCGAGTTCGGGATCTTCCCGGTGTTCGCTATCATATTATTCGCGGCAAATATGATGCTGGCGCTGTTGTTGGTCGTCAACAATCTCGCAGTAAATATGGTGCTAAAAAATCCACTAAAGCTTCGGCTTAATATTATATGTTAATTTTTAATTAAAAAATTTTAGAATTTAGAATTTAGATTTTAGGATTTAATTTATTTTTTATGTCACGCAAAGGTCAAAGTAAAATCAGAGAAGTTCTTCCTGACACCAAATACAACAGTATTGTGGTTACCAAATTAATTAATCGAGTTATGTACGCTGGCAATAAAAATGCCGCCCAAAAACAAGTTTATGATGCCCTCGAAATATTTAAAAAAGAAAGTAAAAGTGAAGATATTATCACTACTTTAGAGCAGGCTCTTGACAATCTTAAGCCCAAAGTTGAGGTTCGACCTCGTCGTATTGGTGGTGCTGTTTACCAGGTTCCCACCCCCGTTCGTGGCTCTCGTCAATATTCTTTGGCTATCAGATGGCTTGTTACCTCTGCTCGTAAACGCCCAAACAAACAATTTCACACCTTAGCCGGGAAGTTGGCCGCTGAGCTTTTAGCGACTTTAAACAATGAAGGTGCCTCTATTACCAAGCGTCAGGAAATCGAAAGAATGGCTGAAGCCAACAAAGCCTTTGCGCACTTGAGATGGTAATATGTTAAGATATTTTAATGTCGTTATTTTCAAAACCTAAAGTTGTACTTTGGCCAAAAAAAGACAGCCTAGAAATATATTTTGATAAAACTGACAACAATACCCTCTCTTTTGAAATTGATCTTTGGCAGACACAATCTAGTGATAGTCTTCAAAATTTAGCTAATTTTTTTCAAAAAAACAAAATTTCCCAGCTTTACGTTATCTTAGATGATAATTTTGTTATTACGAAAACTTTTATTTATGACTCAATTATTACCACTCTTGACCCAGCTGAAGTAATAACTTTGGCCAAAGATTCAGTTGATTTTAAAATATCACCCGAGGCTGTCACCTTTGATTTAGAGCCAGATAATGAGCGCACCCTCGTTCGAACCCGAATCTTTAATCAGGAAAAATTTTTACTTTTAAGCAGCAATCTTGAAAAACTTGGTCTAAAAGTAATTGAGTACGAGACTCTTTCTTCAGCTATTGCCAAACTATTTAGCCATTTTGATAAAAGTGACTATTTCTTTTTTTATCCCATTAGTAGTCACGATTATCTGGCCATACTACTAAATCAAGGTCATGTTTATCTTACTTCAATTATAAAAAAAACCTTACCCGAGCTTAAAAAATTACTTAATTACTCTCAAGCTTTTTTTTCTAATTCCAAACCAACTCAGTATTTTCCTGGCGAAAATTACAGCGAAACTGAAATTTCCCAGCGTTTCCAAAAAGCTTCAAATCTGCCTTTACCGGTCCTTTCATTTTTTGTTGGCAACTCCAAACCAAATACTGCTATAATAAAGCCAATAGAACCTGTTATTGATTCAATTCAAAAAATAACTCCTATGGAAAACAACAAAAAGAATATTTTACCTATTATCGCCGTTTTCTTAATTACTATTTTAATTACTTCAGCTATTGTTTGGTTTATTCTAGATCAAAACAATAAAAATACTGAAATTAATACTCCTGCTGGCGACACTCAGCCTCAAACAGAACAAATTAGCTCTCCTGTCATCAGTGAAGCCCCGACTCCAACTCTGGCTGAAATTAGCAAAACAATTAAAATTCAAGTGTTAAACGCCACTGATATTAATGGTCAAGCCGCGACTCTCAAAACTGAATTAACTGAGCTAGGTTTTACTAATGTTGCTACTGGCAATAGCTCCAAAGCCGAAACTACCAATCAGATTCAAGCCAAAAAAGAAATTGCTACTGATTATTTTCTTCAAAAAATTCCTCAATTTTCAGATAGTACTATTAGTGAATTAGCTGAAAGTTCCAGCTATGACATTATTTTTATAATTGGCACCGACCTAAAAGCGACAAGTACCCCCTCAGCCTCTCCTACTATTAATCCCTAAAACACCATGAAAATTTTAGTCACTGGTGGTTGTGGCTTTATCGGCAGTAATTTTATTCACTATTGGCTTTCTCTTCATCCAGATGACACTATCGTCAATTTAGACAAATTGACTTATGCGGCCAATCCTCAGTCCCTTAAGGATCTTGAAAATAATTTTCACTATCAATTTATTCAGGGTGATATCTGTGATGAAAATTTAGTTGATAAAATTTTATCAGACAAAATCGAACTAATTGTCCATTTTGCCGCCGAATCTCATGTTGATCGTTCAATTGATGATCCCTTGCTTTTTGTTAAAACCAATGTTCTCGGAACATATACACTTTTAAACTGCGCCAAGAAACACGGTAATATTCGTTTTCACCATGTTTCTACCGATGAAGTTTTTGGTTCTATTCCTTTTAATTCTTCGGCTCAGTTTTCAGAGCAGACTCCCTACGATCCTTCCTCTCCTTATTCAGCTTCAAAAGCAGCTTCAGATCACTTTGTGCGTTCTTTCCATAAAACCTTCGCTTTGCCTATCACCATCACTAATTGCTCAAATAATTACGGTCCCTTCATGAACCCAGAAAAAATGATTCCTAGAATGATTACCAATATTATTGATAATATAAAAATTCCTGTCTATGGCCGAGGAGAAAATTTTCGAGACTGGCTTTATGTAACTGATCACTGCTCCGCTATCGAGGCTGTTATTACTCGGGGAAAAATTGGTGACACTTATTGTATTGGCGGTCTTAAAGAAACTTCAACTAATATTGATCTTGTCAAAAAAGTTCTCAATTTAATGGGTGGTGACGAATCTATGATAGAGTTTGTAGCCGACAGACCAGCTCACGATAATTATGCCGTTTCATGGGAAAAAATACACCGTGAGCTTGGCTGGCAGCCAGAGGAAACTTTAGACTCAGGTTTAATCAAAATGATAGATTGGTATCGGGAAAATGAATCTTGGTGGCGAGAAGCTAAAACAGAAGCCGAAGCCTTTTATCAAAAGCTTAACGACTATAAAAATTTAAACAAATAATGCCCTACGAACAAATAAGTGAAACAGATTTAAAGGGTGTTTTTAAAATTCAGCCAAAAGTTTTTACTGACGCAAGGGGTTACTATTCACCTACATTAGTTGTCTCTGAGTTTGAGGAGGCCACTAGGATTAACTTTAACTTAATTCAAATTGCTACCTCCTTTAATTCCGAAAAAGGGGTTTTTCGTGGACTGCATTATCAAGCTTCTCCCTATACTCAAGGTAAATTAGTCATGGCCACGGAGGGCTCAGTTTTAGATATCGTTCTTGATATTCGAAAAAATTCTTCCACATTTGGGAAGCACATAACTGAGATTTTAACTGCCAAAAAACAAAACCAACTTTGGATCCCTCCTGGTTTTGCTCATGGCTATCTAGCTTTAGAAAACAATACTCGCTTTACTTATTTTGTCACCGATGGTGTTTATTCTCCCCAAAATGAAAAAGGGGTCAATATTTTTGATCCTATGCTCGAGATCGATTTACCTCTAAGTAACAGTGAAATAAAACTTAGCGATAAAGATCAGCTTTTACCAAGTTTAAGCAATATTGCAAAAGAGGATTTATTATGAAAGAACAAATTTTAGGTACTGGTCTGAGTGGTTTGGTCGGTTCCAGAGTGGTTGAGCTTAATCCTCAGTATGAGTTTTTCGATATGCTCTATCCTGAGGCCGATATAACCAAAATAGACAGTATCGAGCCATATTTTAAAAATAACCCAGAGGCCTCGACTCTCGTCCACCTGGCTGCTTACACTGATACTAAATCGGCCTGGGACCAGAGATTTGATCTAAATAGTCCCTGTTTTAAAATCAATGTTGAGGGAACCAGAAATATTGTAGATTTATGTCAAAAATATAACAAATATTTAATTCATATTTCTACCGATTATGTTTTAAACGGTCAAAAAATTGGCCCTTATCTTGAGACTGATCCTGTAAATCCACTTGAATGGTACGGTCAAACTAAAGCTATGGCTGAAAAAATTGCTCTTGATGGTGGCGCCGCTGTAGTTAGAATCAGCTTTCCTTACGGTCGAGAGTATTCTCTAAAAAATGATTTTATTAGAGGTTATCGAAACAAACTTGAGTCGGGAGAGACCTTAAATTTGTTTGTTGATCAGTTCATTACTCCTACTCTTATCGACGATATTGCCGCTGCTTTAGACGTTTTTATTCAAAAAAGACCTGTTGGTATTTATCATCTCGTCGGTTCCAGTGTTCATTCACCCTACCAGGTGGCCCAGATTGTTTCCAAGGCTTTTAATCTAGATTCGAGTTTAATCCACGAGTCTTCACTTGATAAATTCTTATCTGAAAATCCCTTAGCCCGGCCTTTTGGTAAAAATCAGGCCCTTAACAATCAAAAAATAAAAGATGAATTGGGTATCTCTATGCGAGGCTTAGAAGAAGGGCTAAAGCTAATCAAATAATTTTGCCACCTTTTCCGCTTCTCTGACCGCGTAGTTAATCCCCCTATCTTCCGGATAAATTTGGGCAAAGTTAGCCTGGATTATTTTTTTTGTTTTATTTAGATTTTTTATTTTTTCTCGATAATTTTTTCCCACAATATGTTGTGCATATTTAAACTTAAAAACAAATTTCTCTTCAATTTCTTTTTCGCTAAACTCTGGAAAAATTTTCTTTAGATATCCAAAAAAATCTTTTTCAATTAGATTATCTTTACAGGTAAAATATTTGTGATTTTGGGACAAATATGTCCCTAAATAGTAAATATTTTTGCCACCGTAATTTTCTGTTCCAATTAGATTGGTATGTTGAATCATCGCTAGAAAAGGGGATTTGATATCGTTAATATTATGCCAGTAATAAGGCGATAAACTTTGTTTGCTGCTAAAAACCATGGTTATCGCTCCTAAATAATCTACATTCGAAAGTGGCGCCGTACTGATAATTTTGTCGTATTCTTTTTCTAGTTCTTTAAAATCTAGAATCTCGTTTCCAGTTTCTATTTTCCCTCCCAACTTTTTTATTCTCTCTTCCAGTTCATCAATAATCAGTTGAAATCCACCATCCATATATCCCAAATATTCTCTGCCTTTTTCACTCGAATTTCCTCTAGTATGAATTCTCGCCCACATCCACGCCATCGAAATATCTTGGTATCTATCACTAAACTTACCCTTAAGTAGTGGCTCCCAGACGACTCGATAGGCTCTATCACCACACCATTTTTGCATCCACTCATAGGCCAAAACATTTTCAAACTTTTGCCAATTATTTTCTTTTTCTAGATATATTTTAGTAAGACCTAGTCTCAGTTTATCAATTAAACTGAGCGGTTTAAATTTCAATAAATCTAAAGCTCCGGCAAAAGGATATATTTTCTCTTCGTAGTAAAGTGCCGTTTTACTTTCATACCATTTTAATTTATTTTCGAGCCCCAATTCATTTATCAAGGCGATTATTTCTTTGTCCGTCTTAAAAATATGATGATAGGCCTTTTCTAGATTAGTGCCTTCTATTTTAAATCCCCCTAAAAGTCCACCTAAATCATTACTTTTTTCAACTATGGTAACTTGATATTTTTTTTGTAAAAGCCGATAAGCGGCTACAAGTCCAGTAATTCCTCCGCCAACCACTAATATTTTTGACTTCATTTATGCTATGATACTATGTTTAAAATTAATATTATTATTTAAATATAAATAACTAAAATATATAATTCTCAAATTTTTAGATTTTAGAATTTAGACTTTAGACCTTTTTTAAAGTATGGCAGAAGCTATTCAAGTCACTAAAAACCGAATTGTTCCGATGGATAAAGTTAGAAACATCGGCATTATTGCTCATATTGACGGTGGTAAAACTACCACTACCGAGCGTTTGCTCTTTTATACTGGCAATATCCACAAAATCGGTTCTGTTGATGAGGGGACTACCATCACCGATTCAATGATTCAGGAGCGGGAGAGAGGAATCACCATTCAATCTGCCTGTGTCACTACTTACTGGAAAAATTATCGTATCAATATTATCGATACTCCTGGGCACGTTGACTTTACGGCCGAGGTCGAAAGATCTCTCCGCGTTCTCGATGGAGCTATTATGATTTTTGACGGTAATGCCGGTGTTCAGGCTCAGAGCGAAACTGTTTGGCGTCAAGCCGATAAATATCAGGTTCCCCGCCTTGCCTACGTCAACAAAATGGATAAAATTGGCGCCTCTTTTCAGGCCACTCTTGAGTCTATCAAACAAAAACTTCATGCTCCCATTGTGCCTGTAGTTTATCCTATCGGCGAAGAACATGATTTTATGGGGGTCATTGATCTCATGGAAATGAAAATGATTGTCTATGATAAAGACGAAGAAGGTATGGAATTTACGGTCAAAGATGTCACTTCAGAATATTTAGAGGCCGCCACTGCGGCCAGGGCAGCCATGGTTGAAAAAATTGCCGGCGAAGATGAGGCTTTAATGGAAAAATTTTTAAATGACGAGGAAATTTCCGTCGCTGAGTTAAAAGCTGTCCTTCGACATGCCACTATCAATCGAAAATTATTCCCCGTTTATTGTGGTGCTTCCTGGAGAAACAAAGGAATTCATCCCATTTTGGATGCCATTGTTGATTATCTTCCTTCACCTCTCGACATTCCACCCACTCAAGGTTTTGATGTCGTGACGAGTGAAGTTATCAGTCGAAAAGCTGAAAACCAAGAACCTTTTTCCGGTCTTTTGTTTAAAGTTCAATCTGATCCTCACGTCGGTACTTTATCCTATGTCCGAGTTTATTCAGGAACTGTCAAAACCGGCCAGGAAGTATATAATCCGACCAAGCAAAAAAACGAAAGGATCGGTCGCTTGCTTCTAATGCATGCTGACAAAAGAGAGGGAATTGAAGAAGGTTACGCTGGTGAAATTATTGCCTGCATTGGTTTAAAAGAATCAACTAC
>JAQVSW010000066.1 GCA_028700345.1 Candidatus Shapirobacteria bacterium
TTCGAAACATTCAGCTGACTTACTCATGCAATGTTTATTTTCATCATATTTATATCTACTGGTCAATATATTCTTTTGTCATAACTTCGTCAACGAGATGTTTCTTCGCCTTTTCTTCGGTTTTGCCCCTTGACTTGATACAGTCGGGCCTGTTATTACTTAATCATGAAAAATAAAAAAGCTAAATCTGTAATTTCTCATACTAAGTCTTCCCTTCAAGATAAAAAGGGTGAAGCGGTGCGTCTGGCCATGGAGCAAATTACCAAAGCTTATGGTGAGGGTGCCATTATGAAAATGGGTGAACGGACTGACATGGACATTGAGGTAATTCCTACCGGTTGTTTACCTCTCGATATTGCCCTGGGTGTGGGAGGATTACCTCGTGGTCGAGTCACGGAAATTTTTGGTCCAGAAGCTTCTGGAAAAACGACTCTCTCTCTTCATGTTATTGCCGAGGCTCAAAAGATGGGTGGTACGGCTGCCTTTATTGATGCTGAGCACGCTCTTGAACCAGTTCGGGCGGCTACAGTCGGAGTTGACTTAAATAACCTCTTAATCTCTCAGCCAGATAATGGTGAGCAGGCTTTAGAAATTGTTGAGACTTTGGTTAGATCAAATGCCGTTGATGTTATCGTGGTTGATTCTGTCGCTGCTCTGGTTCCCAAGGCCGAAATAGAAGGCGAAATGGGGGATTCAATGATGGGAGTTCAAGCCCGACTTATGTCTCAAGCTCTTCGAAAATTAACTGGCGCTATCAGCAAGTCAAAGGCTGTGGTTATTTTTACCAATCAACTTCGCCAAAAAATCGGCATTATGTTTGGTAATCCCGAAACTACTCCCGGCGGTCTTGCTCTCAAATTTTATTCTTCAGTCCGCATTGATGTTCGTAAAATCGCCAATATAAAAACTCCCGGTGGGGAATCAATTGGCTCTCAACACCGCGCCCGTATTGTCAAAAACAAAGTCGCTCCTCCGTTCAAAGAAGCGGAGTTTGACATCATGAATACCGAAGGCATTTCGGTAAATGGTTCTCTTGTCGACATGGCTATTCTCCACGGTTTTATCACCAAATCTGGCGCTTTTTTCAAAATTGATGATCAAAATATTCAAGGTCGTGAAGGTGCCAAAAAATATCTCAAAGAAAATCCCAAAATGGCCAAAGAACTAACTAAACAAATTTGGGAAAAAGTTAAAAGCGATATCAACAATGCCACTTCAGCTTCAGCGCCTCCTACCGAGTCGTAGGACTAAAAACAGAGTTTGGCTAGTATTTAGCAATTCTCTTAAGCTACCTTTTTACGCCGACGATGTTTTAAAACTAGGTCTAAAAACCAAGCTCGAGATTAGTGATGAGCTTTTTGAAAAAATAAAAACCAATTCTCTTTATTACCTTTTATATAATTATTCCTTAAACCAAGTTGCTCTTTCTCCAAAAATTGAGCAAACTCTATCACCAAAGATTAGGCAAAAACTATATTTTTATCAACAGAAATATAAATTAAGCGGGGATTACCAGTTTTTGGTTGACGAGATTCTTAATAAATTATCCTCTTTAAATTTATTAGATGAAATTTCTTTTGCAGATTATCTTCTTCGAAAAAATAAAAAACGTTCTCGTCAATACTTATCTCGGCTTTTTTCTTTTTATCATTTAACCCCTCCTCAAAGCGCTCCTGAGAGCGATATTCAAAATATTAAAGAGATATTGCTCAAGAAAAAATACATATCTTTAAATCTATTGGATAACACTGTTAAAAATAAAATAATTGCTTCTTTACTCAGAAAAGGTTTTGCCTATAATGACATAAAAATTGCAATTGACGAATCGACAAAAAACAAG
Organism: Candidatus Shapirobacteria bacterium; assembly: GCA_028700345.1. Classification (GTDB taxonomy): domain Bacteria; phylum Patescibacteriota; class Microgenomatia; order UBA12405; family UBA12405; genus UBA12158. The sequence continues at coordinate 1,841 of JAQVSW010000066.1, forward strand.
TAAACTATCACTGTTTAAATTAATTCTTTATTTATTATTTCACTTTTTACTATCAACTCTAAAATGTACTTAAATTTATTCTTTTCTGGTTTTCCGCTGGATATAGAGTAATTCTTGCCGATAGCTAAAAGGTGTGGAGGTTTATTATGTTTAATTCGTTTCTTTCAAAATTTAGGAGTCTTTTAAATTCTTCTGATTCCAAATTACCAGTTTCAGATAAAATTTCTACTCCTGTAGTAGAAGATGTTAACAACAATCGGGTTGTTTTTTCTCCAAAAAAATCAGCCAAAATCGAAAAAGCAAAGAAAAGCGTTGCTCCACTTTCTACCCCAGTTGATAATTCGGTGGCGGAGGCTCAGGCAAAAATTATTGTTGAAAATGCCCGTCGTCTTGAAGCAGAGGCTAAGACTAAAGAAGCCGAAATCTTCCAAAGATTATCTTCTTTAAACGATAAAGAAAAGTATTTAATCCAAAAGGAACAATCTTTGGATAATCAGCAGATCGATCTTAAGAAAAAAATCGACCAGATCGATGAAACTTATCGCAAACAATTGGAAAAACTAGAAAATATTTCGGGTCTTGACGTTGAAAAAGCCAAGCAGCTTTTAATGAGTAGTGTTGAAAAGAAAATGACCTCATGGCTTGCCAAAAAAATTGATGAGACCAAGGACGATCTTAGCTCCCGCCAGGATGAACTAGCCAAGGAAATTCTTTCAGAAGCTCTCACTCACGGCGTGACTGATTATGTGGCTGAATATACCGTTTCCACGATCACTCTTCCCGATGAAAAAATTAAAGGGAAAATTATAGGTCGTGAAGGTCGTAATATTCGCGCTTTTGAAAAAGCCACTGGAGTTGAAATTGAACTAGATGAGACCAATGACATTCGCATTTCTTCTTTTGATTCCACCCGTCGGGAAATTGCTCGTTTAACTTTAGAAAAATTAATCAAAGACGGCCGGATTCAACCAGTTAAAATTGAACAACTTGTTGCTCAGACTCGCACCGAAATGGATAAAATTTTATTAAACGAAGGTAAGAAAATCTGCCAAGAAATAGGTGTTTATTCACTTCCCGTTGATTTAATCAAGGAGATTGGTAAGTACAAATTTAGATTTTCTTATGGTCAAAATTTAGCGAAGCACACTGTTGAAGCTGTTAAAATTGCTGTGGCTCTCGCTTATGAATTAAAAGCAGATGTCAATACGGTTAGACTCGGCGCTCTTCTTCATGATATCGGCAAAGTAATTACAGACCAGGAAGGGACTCATGTCGAGCTAGGCATAGATTTATTGCGTCGCTACAAGATGTCGGAGGCCGTGATTAATGCTGTCGCTGAGCATCACGAGGATAAGCCCTTCTCTTCAGTGGAGTCAGTTCTCGTTTATCTAGGCGATGCCGCGTCTGGAGCTCGCCCTGGAGCCCGCTATGAGGTCCACGAAGAGTATTTAAAGAGAATGCAAAACATTGAAGAAGTCGCCAAGGGCTTTCCTGGTGTTACTAGTGTGGCCGCTTATCAAGCTGGTCGAGAAGTCATGGTTATCGTTGAGCCTTCGACTGTCAACGATGAAGAAGCCACCGTTCTTAGCCAAAATATTGCTGATAAGCTTGAAGAAGAAGCCAAATGGGCTGGTCAGATAAAAGTAACAGTTATCCGAGAACTTAGGACATCTTCGACTATTATTGGCAGTAAAATCAATAAATCTGCGGTTAAAAATGGTGAGTAATACTTGAAATTTATTGGAAAGTAGCTAATAATGATAACTGGATTATAAATTTAAAACAAAATGACCAAAAAAGATCTAATCGAAGTCGTAGCTCAAAAAGCTAAACTCAGTAAGAAAGCTGCCAAGGTTTCTGTCGAGACCTTTTTAAATGAAATTATGAAGGCTCTTGCCGCTGGCGAAGTCGTCAAACTTTCCGGTTTTGGAACTTTCAAAACCAAAATGTTCAAGGC
>JAQVSW010000067.1 GCA_028700345.1 Candidatus Shapirobacteria bacterium
GGGGAGCATTAGATAATTTCTTACCCATTTTTTTATCCGAGTAGTATCCCAGCAGGAATGTATATTTTAAATAAGTGGTATAGATTATTTTATAATCTTAAATGAAGTATAGAAATCCTCAAAGGATATATTAGAATTTTCTCCAGTTACCCTGGTTAACACCTCGTTAAGGGTTTTATCAGTTTGAGCACCATTTGAAATAGCATATAGCATATTACCGTTATCAATTATTATTGTCACACTATACCAGTCTACCCATTGATTTGTGGTCGTTATTAATTTTGTTGCCGGTAATCTGTTAAAAATTATTGTTTCCTCCATTTGTTTGCGGTCAGAAAATTGTTGCCCAATTTCAGATTTTATTTGAGTAATTGTCTTTTCCGATTTATTATAAAAAGATATTCCCCAAACAGTATCTTCTCTGATTTCTTGTGGGCCAAAACCCACCCAATCAGTTCTGCCAGTCTGGTTAGTATTTTCACCTATGCGCTTATTTTATACGGACTAATATCACTTCTTAGCCTTACTGCGGGCTTTTATGAAGTGAATAAAAAAAATAATCCTTTTGGAAAGTCGCTGATTTTCTTTTGGTTGGGAATATTTGTGTGGGGAGATGCGGTGGTGATTGGCTTATTTTGGTTTTTGATATCACTAATTTGTTTTTTACTAAAAGACTGGATTTTGTTTTTGCTGATTATTTCAACTTTTTGGATAGTTAGAAGCCTTGGGGAAATTATCTACTGGATAAATCAGCAGTTTTCTCCAATTATTCGGAATCCTCCCGAAACTTTATTTGGATATAAACTGTTTAAAAATGATTCAATTTGGTTTATTTATCAGGTGTTTTGGCAGTGTGCGATGGTGGTGTCGATAATCTTTTCGATATTATTGACAAGGGTTTGGATAAATAGATTATAATTAATCATGGCAGAAATTGAAGTTGGGGGAATCCCTGTTTGGAATGAACAAATAACTGGAGATAAAATTCCAGGTTCAACCAGAATTCCAGTAGTGGAAATATCTGAATTTTTTGATGGGAAAACTGAGGGTCTTTCGGGCCTTGATCTTGGTTCGGGTCAAGGAAGAAGTACGAGAGTGTTAGAAAATTATCTGGTAGGTAGTAAAATTACCGCTCTTGATCTTAGCTTTTCAGGATTAAGATTGACTCAGACACAAGATAAGGTTCAGGCGAAAGCCGAAGAATTACCTTTTAAAACAAACAGCTTTGATTTTATTAATGTATGTGGAGTGATGACGAATATTGTTGATGAAAATCCAATGGTGGCAAGGGAAATGAGAGCTAAAGTTTTGTCAAATTTATATTTAGCGGTGAAACCTGGGGGATGCATCGTTATTTCCGATTTTGGTGCTCAGCATTTGATGGATACTTATCAAGTAAATTATGATAGACACTTGTTGATAACCGGAGAAAAGGGGACAATCGCCGTTTTAAAAAATGGAGAAAATTTTGTTGGAAAAAGCGATGAGGAGGTGGCAGCTATGAAGGGAACAAGTGCTATTGAGCGGTATGCACATCACTATACCCCCGCTGAACTGATGGATTTAATTAAAAATGCAGGTTTCGATCTTCGAAAATATTCTGTGGAAACAGTGCAAACTCCGGTGGGTAATAAAACAATTGAAAATATTATTATGTTGGCCGAAAAACCACATGAGCGTATTGAGATATAATTGATTATATGACCAAGAATCCAATTGTGAACGCGCTGGGAGCATCGATTTATATTATTCTCGTGGTTGTGGTGATGACTTTTGTGACAGAGCCGATGAAGAATAAGTCCGACACCTTTTTTGCGCCAATTATGATGCTTTTTGTGTTAACTCTGTCGGTAACGGTGATGGCTTATTTATTTTTTTATCAGCCTTTTATTCTCTATTTTGATAATAAAAAGAAAGATGCTCTCGACCTTTTTATAAAAACTATTTTAATTTTTGGAATGATAACACTGACTTTTCTCCTTGTCTTATATTTCGGGGCGATGAAATAAAAATTATTTAATTATATTTCTAGTGGCTTGAAAGACAATAAAGAGAAGATAAAAGAATAAAAGACCTAGGCCTTCTTTGCGACTAAATGAATATTTTTTTCCGACAATAGCATAAAAATAGACAGCCAAGGTAACTCCGGTTAGAAAAAAGAGATCAACTTTAAAGTAGCTTAAATTAAGAGGTCGAATAAAAGTTGAGATGCCAAAGATAAAGAGTAAATTGAATAGATTAGAACCTAAAATATTGCCAATACCGAGTTCTTTATTGTGTTTTTTTATAGCTACCCAAGCGGATATTAACTCTGGAAGAGAAGTGCCGAGAGCAAGGAGAAAATAACCCAGGATTGTTTCAGAAATCTTAAACTGAAGGGAGAGAAGAATTATTTGATCGATACAGATTTTACCGGAGAGGATTAAGAAAGCCAGTGAAGATATTAGTAATAACGGTTTAAACGGGGAATAGGTTTTTTTTGATATTTGAATATGGTTGTAGTCCTTGGAGAGAAAAATTAAAAGTAAAAAAATTGAGATGAGGGAAACTCCAGCGCCCCAGTTTAAATGGAAATTCATATACGCTGAAAGTGCCCAAAAAAACATTAGAGCGGCCAGGTTTAGGGGAATGTTGATGTCAATCTCTCTTTTTCTGATTTGAAAATTGTTAAAAATTGAAACAAGTCCTAAAACTAAGCAAAAATTAGTGATATTGCTCCCGATAATGTTGGAAACTACCAGCTGATTATGTCCGGAGAGGGAGGAAAAAATGGTGGAGATTAGTTCGGGAATGGAAGTGCCAAAGGCAACTATAGTAAAACCAATAATAAAATCACTGATTTTTTGTTTTTTAGCTAAGGCTGAAGCCTGATCGATAAAAATGTCGGCAGATTTAACTAAGACAAACAAACTTAATAAAATTAAGAAAATAGAAAGCATACTAATATCATAACTTAAAAAAAAGAATTAATTTATAATCTATTTATGTGGCTAAAAAAAATATGGCTTAATAAGATCTGGCTAACGCTGGCGATAATATTTTTACTAGCAGTAGTTTTGTTTGGAAAAGTGCTTAATGGCTATCTTGATAAAGATGGACTAATGATGCTTGATAGGCCAATTAATCAAATGGTACTTCAACTGAGAAGACCTTTTCTTGACAAGTTGATGCTGCTAGTGACTTTAACGGGAAACTGGCAAATGATAACTTGGGGAAGTCTTTTGGGGGCAGTACTTTTGATAATTGCTCAAAAAAGACGTTATTTAATGGCGATGATACTCAGTAATGTGTCGGCTATGTTTTTGGTGACTTTAGTAAAAACTATAATTGGGAGAGCCCGGCCCCCAGTGGAAAATGCCTTGATACTTGAGCACGGATTTGCCTTTCCCAGTGGCCACAGTTATTTTGCGGTGGCTTTTTATGGTCTTTTAACCTATTTTTGGGTGCGTCATTTTTATCAAAAATGGGCGAGAATAGGGGTATTTATATTGGGTTCGGTTTATATATTGCTACTAGGACTATCAAGAATATATTTGGGAGTTCACTGGACAACGGATGTTCTGGGAGCTTTATCTTTGGGAGCAGCGGTGTTAGCAGTAATTGTGGCTTACATTGAATACCAGAGAAAATTTTTTAAAGAGGAATACGGAGAGGTTAATAGAAAACTTTTGTGGCGAAATTTTGCTATTTTTGCAGGGCTGTGGCTTTTGGGTCTATTTTGGCTTTATCAAAACAGAGTTAAGAGTCTGGGAACAAAGATAAGTAGCCCAACCAGAGC
>JAQVSW010000068.1 GCA_028700345.1 Candidatus Shapirobacteria bacterium
CCCTTTTAGTATTTCCACTAAGTGTGTTTTACCATAAAGAAAAGTAATAATAAAGAAGTCAAGACTATATTTAAATTAAATAAACAATGCTTTTTCAAGTTTATTAAAAACATTTTCTAAAATCCCTTCGCCACAATTTTATTATTTTCTATTCTCAGATTTAAGTAGTCTCCCTTCTCACTCCTCCATTTATTTGTAAACCCCCACTCATCCCACTCCCAAATAGCCACATATTCTCCGACGCATCCTAATTTTTGTCCGTAACTACCCTCGATTACAATTAAATCATTTTTTCCATCCTCGTCAACATCAGCAATTTGAAATTCACAGTTTGGTTGACTTAAATTAGAAGAACCCCAGATTTCTTTAACTTTTCCTTTCTCAAAATTTAGGACAAAAAAATGATTTTTAACGCTCATATCATTATTTTTAATCCAAAAAGGTTTTGAATCTCCAAAATTCCCCGATTTCCACAGTGACAAATTTATCTCAGTAACTCCATCATTATTAATATCAGCCAAAACAAAATTATCTATCGACCATTCTTTTGGTGATTGCCAGACCATTTTTGAATTTTCCCAAATTGATAATTTACCCTTTTCTAAGACATAGCTTTCCTCAATTTGGTTATTGTTCAGATCTGACTTCTCTTTTTTATTTAAATTATTTTGAAGCCGGATATTACTCCCTCTCAAAACAAAGGCACTCCCCAGGGCTATTAATCCCAAAAGTAAGTAGCTAACTTTTCTTGGCATCTACCTATTTTGCCATAAAAGTCTTTGTCCAGGTAGGTAAATCGGGGGCTTTTTCTGGATCGAGAAGCATTTCTCGCCACTTTTTATCAGTCAGCCTGTCTGACATTGGCCACTCGAATTCGAAGTAAGAATAAACCCCACCATTGACAATTTTTAATTTACCTTCAACCGGGACAACCACATAAATTTCAGCTATCTTGCCAGTCCCTTCTTCAAGGACACTTCCATTTGGATTAGTCGCGACATCTGCCACAATCGCCGCTGGATTTTCATATAAATAATCTCTTTGACTAGTCGATTCTTTAAAAGCTGGTTCATCCTTGTTCACTTCCAGCCAAAAATGTTCTAGTTGACCACCATATGAGCGGATTAATTCGTATTCTTCATCCGTCAGCTTTTCATTTGTTAGTTCCTTTTCTGAGATTGTTTTTAGCGACATGGCCAGTGTTTCTAATTTATTCAAATTATCTTTCATTTCCTGGCTAAGCAGTCCTCTAATCTCGAGGCCTTCACTCGTCATTTTTAGTAGTGAAGCCAGTCGAGCATAAAGCTTTGGATTTGGTTCAACATAACCTCGGTCATCCTTTTCCTCTGGACCACCAGCTCCCATTTCTGCATAAACCTGCTTGGCATACAAAATAGTATCGTGTTTAAGCTCTGTCCAGCTTCCCAAAAAAGTATTAAGTTCTTTTCTCGCCCAGGCGCTATTTTGCATAAAAAATGGATAGCCACTTCCTTTTTCTTCCAGTAGGGGACGCAGTTGATAAAGCCAGCCCCAGTATAAATTTTGCGTCCAAGTCTTTATATCTAGTTCTGACAAATATTTACTCATTTTTGACATATTTTCAGGATAACAAGCATATTTATCCTCTCCCAATTCACTCAAAATATTTTTAGCCTCATCCGAACCCATGGCTCCAGGGATATCCAGTCCTCTTGGTAAACATCGAGCTCCGCTTAAACAACCTGTTTCTTCAGGTTTAAATTCGGTACAAGATTTACTTTTATCCCCAACTTCTCGGTAAACTAGCCTTTGAAAAATAGCCGCATCGATTGTAAAACGCTGTCCCATAAAGCGAAATCCTTTAATCTCTTTCTCTCGATCAGATTGAATTGAAGCCTGAAAAATTGGCATAGAATTTATTTGCGGTGGCTCCAATCTTTCTGTTTCTTTTACCAGGGCGGTAAATTTATCTTTATCGATGGTCACTCTTTCGACAGTTGCCTTTTCCCCATAGACTTTATTAATTAATTCCTTAAATTGGTAATAGGTAATATCATCACTTTTTCCCACAAAAAAATTGACTGGCTCAAAAATTTTATTCCAGCTCTCAAAATTTTCTTCTTTATCTAGTCCGAGGCTTATTAATACCGCTGATTTTATTTCATCATCACTCTTCATTCTAAAAGTCAATCGCCCGTACCACATCATTGATTTAAAATAACCTCTCAGCTCTTCGTTATCATAATGCCCCCGGGCAATGTACTGAGAATAATCTTCTTTTAAGGCTTCCAGAGATTGAGGTCCTTGTGGTGTTTCAATCATTGTGTCTTGATCCTCACCAATATTCATCACCGGTGACTTTTCTATTCCTCCGTGAGCTTCAATTAGTTTTAGTTCTTCATTTACCTCCCCAGATACTATTGATGGAACAACAACCGAAGGATCCAAAAGTTTACTCCCTACTGAAAAAAAGCCCACATTTCTTTTGGCGGCATTTTCCCACTGTGTCCCCTTGAGATTTTCGTATTGGCTCAGTGACTGGGCCAGCATCCCCGAATTCAATTTTTTAAGTTCATCTGCCAGTTTTTCTTCCTCGAGCTTTTTGAGGAGAAAATCAAACATTAAATGGTAATTATGAAGCATCGAATCAGTAGTGATAAAATTCGGAGTAAAGCTATAGCGATTGGACTCATAAAGAGGGAAAAATTCATCATTATATGCTGGCTTGACCACAAAACCATTTTTTACTAGTAAATTTTTGGCTTCTTCGGACATTGTAAAATCCTTGGCATTACTGACATTACTTAGATCTGCTTTGATTGAGTAGGTCTCTACTTTTGGCATCACATTTACTCCAATTTCCTTATATTCAGCAAAATTTGATGCCAGTACTACCGGGGGATTATGAATCTCATCATCAATTTCTTTATTAAGCTGAATTTTTTGTACAAAAAAATATAAGCCCAAATAAATAATTATTAAAATCCCCAAAACTATAAAAAGGCTATTTATTTTCTTTTTCTCCTTATTTTCTGGTGTTTTTTCTATTTCTACTCCGCCTTGCCTTGTACTCAGTTCATTAACTTCTTCATTACTCATATTTATTTTTTAAATTTATAAATATTTTCTAATTACATTCTACCGCACTTCTTGAAAGAAAAAGACTTCTTTTATTGTATATATACTATATATAGTTATGATTGACAGACATTGTCAAAATTATGATGACCAGCAGCTTGTAGCGCTTTCTTTAAAAGACAGCCGATATTTTTACTGTCTTATGCGCCGCTACGAAGAAAAACTTAGCCGTTATCTTCGTCGTTTTACCTACCTTACTGATGATGATATTGCCGATGTTATAGAGGATTCATTTATTAATGTTTATCAGCATCTCAATGATTTTGACCCAGGGTTAAAATTCAGCTCCTGGATTTATCGCATAGTTCACAATCAGGCCATTAATTTTATTAAAAAAAGTAAAGGCTCTCTCAAAGTTGATCTTGACAAGGGCAACGATGAATTCGTCAACTGGCTGGTTGATGACACTAATATTGAAAAAGAAACTTTAATCAAAGAACAAAATGAGCACATTTCCTCACTTTTATCCCAGCTAAAACCAGATTACAAAGAAGTTTTAGTTCTAAAATTTTTTGAAGACAAAGATTATCAAGAAATTAGCGACATTTTACAAAAGCCCATGGGGACAGTCGCTACCCTTATTTCTCGGGCCAAGATACAATTTAAAAAAATCTA
>JAQVSW010000069.1 GCA_028700345.1 Candidatus Shapirobacteria bacterium
ATTGGAGATTTCATAACTGGTTGTCTCATGTCGTAATCATCCCAATTTTCGGTTAAAAGTAAGTTGTTTTTTTTACAGTCTGCAAATAACGGGGTGCCGGGATAGGGTATGACAATAGTGGCCTGCATGGAGTCGGCTAGATTATCTTTAAATAACTGCCTGGCCGCATTTAAGGTGCTTCTTGCCTCTTTGAGACTTTCCCAGGGGTAGCCAATCATGATGGTAACATGAGGCTCTAGACCGGCTTTTTTGGCCATGATTAAGGTTTTACGGGCATCGGCAATTTTGGTATTTTTATCAATTTTATCTAGAGTTTTTTGATTACTCGACTCTAAACCATAAAGAATAAATCTAAATCCGGCCTTGGCCATCAAATTGTACTGCTCCTGATTTAGGGCAGCAAAGCGCATATTACAGCTTAAAATAACTTTTTTATTGAGTCCCCTCATAATCAACTCTTTACATAAATTATTTAGCCAGGGGCCAATAGGAAGAGTACCAGAGTCGTCAAAAATTTCCCTGACACCAAGAGAAACTAAATATTCAATTTCTTTAATAGTATGCTCGACGGAAAATGTTCTAAAAGTACCGGCGGGATGAGTCGTTGTCCAGGAACAAAAAGTGCATTTACCCCACCAGCAGTCACGACCGGACATAATATAGGCGCCGGGTTTGTAGCGAAAATTGGTGTTGTTTTGACCATAGAGCTGCCACTTGGTTAGTTTACGATCAATAATGGGTAGGGTGTCTAAATTGTGATGTTTTAGGGCAAATCGTCCCGTGTTTATTAATTTATTTTTAGAACGATAATAAAAACCTGGCTCTAATTTTGTTTTATTAACTAAATGATCGACTAAGCTGAGCATCATAAAATCGTAATCGCCACCTGTAATGACATAATCGACTGGACAATTTTTGAATGACTCCTCTGGTAGGGCGGTAAGATGATCACCCATAAGAACAGTAATTAGTTTTGAGTTATTAGTTTTTAATTCTTTAATTATTTGCCAATGACGCTTGATAACGGGAGTTTTGCTTTCGATAAAGATAATACTGGGACGGCGTTTTAGAAGCCTTTTTAGCCACTGTTTATAAGTAATTTTTTCGGCAATGGCATCGTCCCAGTAAACTTTGTAACCAAGCTTTTTTAGAGCTGTAGCGCCATAGGCTGGGATAACAGGCAATATTACATTACCTGTATTTGTCCACTGAAATTGACGATTTTGCGCTAAAAAAGGAATCCCCTTTTCAGACTCTAGGGGGGGATAGGAAATAGAAATAGAAAAATTTTTTTTAGCCGCCGATATAACCTTTGTCATTTGTTTGATGTGGAACAAAATCGAGTTTTTTGGAGAAAAAACCGATGATGAATAGTATACCGTAATATATATGAGTGGCGGGAATGGTAATAGTAGCTAAAAAAGATAGTTGAATAGAGGAATAGTTTAGTAGATAAGTAGTAAAAGTTAATAGAAGTAAAAATAAATATAAAAAGAGGGGAAGTAAATAGTAGATGGGATGGAAGAAGATAAGAGAGATTAGATAGAGAGAAAAAAAACTGGGTAATAAGTAGCCAAGACGAAAACTAGTTTTAGGATAGATACGGGCAAAATTACCCCGATGAAGAGCATAGCGGGTAATTTGTTGAAGATGGGGAACAACGACATTGCGACGGTGGTGATAAACAATAACTTTAGGATGATAAAGTATTTTTTTGTTTAGTTTATAAACTAAATTTGAACATAGAATAGTATCTTCACCAGGCCAGTGATGGGTATCAAAACCATTTACCTTGTCAAAATCTGATTTTTTGACAATTAAATTAACAGAAGGAAAATCATCGACAAACCTTTTTGACTTGACGGAATTACGATAGGTACCGGCTCCCCCACTGCCCAGGTATGATGACCAGACAAGACCGGAGGCTTTTTGAAAAATATTATCTGCTGGCGGGGTTAAACAAGGACCACAGAGAGCCGCAATATCAGTTTTAAATAATTTAGAGGCATGCTTTAGCCAGTCTTTACTCGGATATGAATCATCGTCGAGAAAGGCGAGATACTCCCCCTTGGCTTTTTTGGCGCCTAAATTTCTTTTGATGGCTGGAGAAACTGGACCCGATATTTTATCAGTAATTATTAATATTTCGAATGATTTAAAAGATTGTTTTTTTAATTTAGTTAAGGTTTCTTTTAAATACTCAGTTTCAGTACGAACTGGGATAATAATGGAAAAAAAGGGATTTTTCATCGACCAGTATTAATTTTCATATCTAAATCAGAATTGTATATCCATTTTCTTTTGTTTTTGTCATCGTAGTAGTGAAGAATTTTAAGGCGATAAAAAACGGCCAGGGCATCGATTAAACTTCTGAATATTACTTTAAGTCCACTGGCATGAGTTAAGCTTTCAAAAACAAAATTTAATTTAATCGGAGCCTCGTAAATTTTAGAAAAACCAAGATGATTGGCAACTGATAATATTTCAAGGTCAATGGCATATCTTTTGATTAAAAGCCTGGGCAGAACTTTTTCAAGTACCTGTCGTCTAAATATTTTAAGACCTGCCTGGGTATCGCGAACATTGATGCCGAGGAGAAATTTTGAAATAATTCTAGCACCAAAACCGATAATTTTACGATCTAGGGGATAATTAACCTGCGAAGCCGGATGACGCTTTGAGCCAACGATAATATCGGCTCCATACCACTCCATGTGCTCTAGAACCATCGAGAGGCCATTGGGGTCTATCTCCATCCCAGAATCGATAAATGCCACATAATCCCCTTTTGAACGAGCCATACCGTAGCGGAGGGCATAACCTTTGCCGTGATTTTCCTTATAACCCAATACTTTTAGATTTTTTAAATGACATTTTTTAGCCTCAGTATAGGTATTGTCTACTTTAATACCATCAACAACGAGAATTATTTCATATGGATACCTAATTTGCTCTAAGGTATCGTCGATAGAGTATAAATCTTGACGAATAGTAGCCGCTTGTTTATAGGCTGGGATAATAACTGATAAAAAATGATCTTTATTTTTGACCATCGATTTCGACTAAACGATAAAGAGCCAGCGTTTGGAGAGCAGTATTTTTCCAAGAAAAATATTGAGCTCTGATTAGACCTAATTTTGAATATTTTTGGCGAAGTTTTTTATCTGTCCACATTTTTTTAAGAGCTTTTTCCATGGAGTTTAGAGAGTAAGGATCAAAGTGGAGGCCATTGAAATCCATTATTTCGGGAAGACAGGAATCCTGTGAATAACAGACTGGAGTGCCACACTGCATGGCTTCAACTAGAGGCAGACCAAAACCTTCAGAAAAAGATGGCTGACAATAAAGAGTGGCCAGATTATAAAGTGCCGGAAGTTCTTCATCGGGAACAAAGCCAAGTAGATGAATGAGATTAGATTTTTGAGATTGGAGCCAGAGAAGATCTTGAGTCCAGGGATGAGCGGGAACCTGCTTGACTGCGGCTGAACCGGCGATGACTAGAGGATACTTTAATTTAAGGCAGGTTTTAACCAGAGAGGGAATATTTTTATTCCAATTAATATCGCCGACATATAGGACAAATTTACTAGTTAATTTATATTTGTCTTTAATTTTTGATAAAAATACTTTATTAGAAATCTTTTCAAAATTAGCTGCGGCGGCTTCATAGGTGGTATAAATGCGATCAACTGGGTATTTTATCTGATCAATGATTTGATATTT
>JAQVSW010000070.1 GCA_028700345.1 Candidatus Shapirobacteria bacterium
AAGCGGCTCTATTTCTCGTATCCTGATTTTGCTGTACCAGCTTTGTCGCTATCGGTACCGCTACCGCCATAATGAGCAATCCAATCATTAAAGGGATTTGAGCTAAACCTTTTCTTTTTATCATTTTTTTAATCTTTATATAAAGTATTACTAATTAACAGTTTCACACATTCTCAAATCACCGTCAAGACATCAATTAATTATTACTCCTTGCTATAATTTTTTATGTCTCTAATTTCGAAAAAAGTTACCCCTTTTATTCTTCTCCCTTTTCTATTTATTCTTATTTATTTTTTACCCAAAATTTACCTAGATTTACGCAAATCTGCCTCTGGCACTCTCGCCAATATTATTGTTGACACTCAAAATCCTGGTTCAAATCTATCCTCTTCTCTTTGGCAAAATCTAGCCCAAGGAGGTGAAGAGCCAACTGATATGATCAAACCCGTTATCAATCAGCTAAGATTATTAAGACCCCAGCTGATTAGAGTTGACCATCTCTTTGATTACTATCAGGTTGATAAAGGCAATGGCGAGTACGATTTTTCTCGTCTCGATGAAGTTGTGGGTAGCATCATCAAAACTGGGGCTCGTCCCCTTCTCTCCCTCTCTTATACTCCCGACTCCAAAGAACCAAGTGATTGGAATCAGTGGAATAATCTCGTCAAGGCTACCGCCCATCGCTATTCGATTGAAAAAAATATTTCAGGAATTTACTACGAAGTTTGGAATGAGCCAGATCTTTTTGGAGGCTGGCACTATGCCAAGTCGCCAAACTATTCCACTCTTTATATCAATAGTGCTAGAGCCGTGGCCCAGGGTGCCAAAGGTTCTATTTATAAAGTCGGTGGCCCCGCTACTACTGGCTACTACAACAACTGGGTTAAATCTCTTTTTGCCACCGCCTCCAAAAACAAAGTTCCCTTAGATTTTATTTCCTGGCATAAATATTCAAAAAAGATTAGTGACTATTTAAAAGATTTTGATGATTTAAATAAAATACTTTCTGATTATCCCCAGTATTTTGACATCGAACGTTTAATTACCGAAATCGGGCCAAATTCTGAACCAGATATTTGGTACGACAATCAGCTCAGTGGCATTCATTTAATTTCACTCTGCACTCAGCTCTCGGGAAAAATTCATCGTCTTTTTACCTTTGAAGCTATTGATGGTCCCTCCCCTCGCTCTGATAAATCTAGCGGCTGGGGCATTATTACCCACAGTGGTAAAACTAAACCCCGCTACTCAGCTCTGCTTTTTTTAAATCAAATTTCTGGAGCCCGCCTCCCTTCCTCTGGAGATGGTAGCTGGGTCACTTCTTTTTCCACCAAAAAAGGCTCTATTATCCAAAGTCTCATCGTCAATTATGATCCTAGTTTAAAACACAGCGAAACCACTCCCATTACTTACCAGGGCTTAACCCCAGGTCAATATCAATTAAAAATTTCTCCTTTTCAGGCCAGTCCAAGAAATAAAACTATTTCTGTCACTTCTTCAACCTACACCGAAAATTTATATTTAGAGCCAAATACAGCTTTTATTTTAGAACTTAGTCCAATCTCTAAGTAATTTTTTTAGAATTTAGACTTTAGATTTTAGTTTTTTTGTTATCTCTATTTCCCAAATATTCTCCTCACATCTCCAATAGTCACCAGCAGTATCAATCCGAGGAGTATCATCATTCCCAGATTATTAACTAAAGATTCAAATTTTTTGTTGGCCTTCTTTTTAAATAAAAGCTCGTAAAATACAAAAATTATTCTCCCTCCATCAAGGGCTGGAAAAGGCAAAATATTGACTATCGCCAGGTTTACCGACACTACTCCAAAAAAGTGGACCATAGCCAAAAAGCCTTGATTCATCCGAATACTACTTGTAGCTTCATACATTCCTAGTGGCCCCGAAACATCTTTTGGCATTTGACCGGAAAACAAGCCGCCAATCATTTTAAAAACTCCTTCGGCTATTATTTTTCCCCAAAAATAGGCTTCTTTAAAACCGGCTCCAATTCCTTTATAAAACTGATACCACTTAATTTTTTCCATTTCGGTATTGCTTATTACTACTCCCATCAGACCTTCACCTTCTGGGGCCATTTCCCGAATCAATACCTGTACAGACAGAGCACTACCCTGTCCCTCCTCCTGCCTATTCCTATCTATTAATAATTCAATTTCCTTTCCCTTATTTTTTTCTACCTGCGCCGTCAATTCACTCCCCTTTTTAATTTCCACCCCCCCAATACTTTTTATCCAATCGTCCTCTTTTAAACCAGCCACTTCCGCTGGGCTACTTTTAGCCACCCCAATTATTTTTACCCTCTCTGTCTCCTTTGGTACCCCAAGAATTGCGTATACCACCGTAAATATTAAAATTGCCAGCACCAAATTCATCATTACTCCTCCCAGGACTATTAACATTTTTTGCCAAGGATTTTTACTTTGAAAAGAAAATTCGGCTTCGCCATTCCGTAGCCCCGAAGGGGCGGAGGATGGATCTTCCCCATAAAGACTACAAAAACCACCAATGGGCAGCCAATTTAAACTCCACAGAGTTCCCCATTTCTTTTTGCCAATAATTCTTGGTGGCAATCCCAGTCCAAATTCATCAACCCTCACTCCCGTAATCTTGGCCGCAAAAAAATGCCCGAGTTCATGGACTAAAACAAGTATCGATAAAGCTAAAACAAAAATTAAGATATCCATAGAATTATCTATTCTAACAAACAATGATCTTATTTTAGGCTTTAGATTTTATTTTTTAGACTTTAGGTTTTAGATTTTTTTTACGCCCTTATCTCTCCTTCTTTCTTTTTCGCTATTTCTTCAAGCTTTCCCATAAACAAATCGTTTACTTTTTGCAATTCTACTTCATCTCTTTTATATTCGTCTTCAGATAACGTTTTTTCATTTTTGGCATCCATTATTTTTTTTCTAAAATCAGCCCTAGCATCCCGAATCATCCCCCGAGCCCCCTCCAATTTTCTCCCCAGCAGTTTAATATAATCTTCTCTCTGTTCTACAGTTAGCATTGGCAAACTTAGACGAATTAAAGCTCCATCAACCACCGGCATCATCCCAATATTGGCCGCTTGAATTCCATTACTTATTTCCCGAACGATAGTTTTATCCCAGGCCTCAAAAACTAAAGATCTCACATCAGGCGCCAAAATCGATCCCAATTCCTGAAGTCTCATTTTTTGGTTACCATAAACTGTTACCACGACATTTTCAATCAAACCTGGGGTGGCTCTACCAGTTCTAATCGAAGCAATATCATTTAAAAAAATATCCGTAATTTTCCCCATTCGGGTATTTACCTCAGCAAAATTTATCATAGGTAATTATAACAAAGTAGAGACGTGATTAATCACGTCTCTACTAAAAGATCAATTTAAATTTCAAACCTCTCCATTCTCCCAATTTTGATATTTTCTCCAAATTTAGCATTTAGAGCTGTCACCAAATCCTTTATTTTTAAAGCTGGATCTTTAATAAATTCCTGATTAAGTAGCTCATTGCTATCTTTTGGATTCATGGCTGCCACTTGTAAACATAAATCTTTGGTTACGTTCAAAAAATCTTCATTTTTAGCCACAAAATCAGTTTCACAAAGTAGTTCAACCATTACTCCAATTTTACCGGTACTTTTGGTATAAGTAG
>JAQVSW010000010.1 GCA_028700345.1 Candidatus Shapirobacteria bacterium
CAGGGAAAATTTTGGAAGCCATAAATCTAAATTTTGGCAGTTTTGAAAACTTCCAAAAAGAATTTAGCCAGGCAGCCGTAAGTGTGGAAGGATCGGGCTGGGCAGTCCTTTGGAAAGATGAAGATAATAATTTAACGATAGGACAGCTAGAAAAACATAATTTGCTAGGAATGAACGACATGAAACCAATTTTAGTACTCGATGTCTGGGAGCATGCGTACTACCTAGATTACCTCAATGACAGAAAAACATTTGTTGATAATTTTTGGAAAATAATAAACTGGGATGATGTCGAAAAAAGATACTAATAAAACAGCCTGGAAAGGAGGCGTAGCTCAGTGGTATAAAAAAAGTGTGGGGGTAGAAGGCAGTTATTACCATAAAGAAGTGGTAATTCCGAATTCTCTCCGACTGCTCGATATAAAAAATGGAGAAAAGATTTTAGACCTGGGCTGTGGCCAGGGAATAATGGGGAGACATATAAAAAATAAATATTTAGGAATTGATTTATCGACAGAATTAATTGAAGAAGCGAAAAAACTGGATAAAAATATCAACCATACTTACCTAGTCGGAGATATAACTAAAGATTTAAAAATATATGGAATCTTTGATAAAGGAATGATTATTTTGGCTCTGCAAAATGTGAAAAAATCTTTTGGAGTAATTAGAAATTTTTCTAAGCTACTTAACAAGGGCGGAGAATTATTAATAGTCATTAATCACCCAGCTTTTAGAATTCCAAAACATAGCGACTGGGTAGTGAAAGATGGTAAACAATTCCGGATTATGGAAAGTTATTTATCGCCGCTAGAAATTCCCATAGAATCCAGTCCTTTTGATAAAAAAAATAATCAAATTTCCTATAGTTATCATTATCCCCTGTCGGCTTACACAGAAATGCTCTCTGATAACGGATTTTTAATTAAAAATATGGAGGAATGGATTTCACCAAAGAAATCTGAAGGGCCAATGGCTATAATAGAAGACAGAGCCAGGGGTGAGTTCCCTCTGTTTTTAGCAATTAAGGCAGTAAAAAATGGATAAAAAAAATATGTATTGGTGGTCGGGAATTATAGTTTTTTTGATAATACTGGTGGGAATTTTAGTTGTCGATAGCCAAAAACAATTAAAGTTGCTTAACACTTGTAAAAGTTTAAGAATTAGACCCCTTTCGGAAAAATTTTTCACCTGGGAAGGAATTCTCGAACTAAATCAAAAGGGTGAATATCAACCAAAATGTATTTAAGGCATTAGGGCCGGCTGGGAGTTAAACTTGATTTCGATAGGAAAAAGCTCTAGATTTTCGAATTTTGTTTTGGAGAGAATTAGCTTGGCTATTTGAGAATGAGAAGTTTCATAAGACCAGGACTGATCAAAAATAAAGTTTCCAAAAGAGTAAAAAATAGGTTTTTCTTTATAAATTTCATAATCTTGCCAGACATGAGGATGATGGCCATGAATAATATCGGCGCCAGCGTCGATGAGCTCTCTGGCTAAATTTTCCCGCCATGTTTCAGCCTTTGGCAGATATTCATTCCCCCAATGAATAGAAACGAT
This sequence comes from Candidatus Shapirobacteria bacterium, assembly GCA_028700345.1. Classification (GTDB taxonomy): domain Bacteria; phylum Patescibacteriota; class Microgenomatia; order UBA12405; family UBA12405; genus UBA12158. Next base: position 1,561 of record JAQVSW010000010.1, read on the forward strand.
AAGCCAGTCAACCTGCGAATTATAAGTTTTGACATCAGCAATTAGAGAGACTGGATCTAATTTGGGGTAAGTAATAAAATCGTAGCCTAAAAAACCAAAACTAATGCCATTTATAGTTTTAGTGCTAAACTGGGGAAAATAAATTATTTCGTTTTGAGATAAAAAGGAATGAGTTTGTTTTAGGCCATCGGCGCCATAATTTAAAATGTGATTATTAGCTAAATTTAAGACAAATTTATTTGATTTAAGATAGGGTAAAAATCTATCATCACCACAGAAAGTGAAGGTCCCGGTTAAACCCTCGGGGCAATTAGCAATGATAGGACTTTCTAAATTTGCCAAATTAAAATCGTTTGATAATAACCAAGAAGAAATCTGCTGAAAAGACCAGGAAAAATCATTTTTCTTGCGAGCGGTCGAGGTAATATGACGACCGAGACCAAGATCACCAACTAGTCCCAAAGTGACAGTGGGAACTAAAGTAGGAGTAGGAATAAGGGTGGGGGCGGAAACTATTTTGGTACTTTCATAAAGAGCTTTAGGGGGGAAAATAAAATATAATAGGAAGAGGAAAATGATTAAAGAAAAAATAAATATTAGTTTAGTAATAGTATTACTTAGCAGTTTATTTCTAGGAGCTTGTGGAGTGGAAAAATCAGGTGTGGAAATCGTTTCTTCGCCCATTGCTAAAGTATATCTTAACGGACAAGAAAGCGGAATGACCCCCTATAAAAATAATTCTTTGAAGCCCGGAAACATAAAAATTAAATTAGAGGATGAAGGGAATGTTTGGGAAAGAGAAATAAGGCTTCAAAATAATGTCACTACTGTGATTAATTGGAGCTTAAATAAAGACAACAATAGTGGCTACATTTTATCAATGGAAAAAAGTGGCAAGAGCGGCAGCCTGCTTATTAATTCGAGTCCAGGTGGAGCCATGATATTTATTGACGGAGAACTTAAAACTAGTAGTCCCGCTAAAATCGAAAATGTGGGTGAGGGAGATAAAAAAATTTCACTAAATTATCCAGGTTTTAAAAATGTAAATTTAATTGTAAAGATGGTTAAAGATTATCAAATAATAATTGATGCAAAATTAGAAACAGAAGAAAAAACAAGGATAAATGTTACGGCAACACCAATCCCACTTGGACAAGGAGTTTCTATGGTTAAAATTAAAGATACGGAAACAGGATGGCTAAGAGTTAGAAGCAGCGCCAGTAGTAGCGCAGCTGAAATTGGTCGAGTCAAACCAGGAGAAAGCTACGAACTACTAAGTCAAGACAATGACTGGTATCAAATAAAATTTGATAACAAAAATGGTTGGATTTCACTTAAATACGCCGAAAAAATTTAAGAGTAAATCCAAAAAAAATAATAGCGAGACCAATAAAAACATAAAATTTTTGCTCACTATTTAGTGTTAAAGATAAAAATCCCAAAGCTAAGCTAAGAAACCAGTAAAAGAGAGAAATACGCCGTCGCCCCCAACCTAATTTTAATAATTGATGATGAAGATGGTTTCGATCGGATTTAAAAGGAGAATGGTGGTGATAAAGACGATAAATAATGACAAAAATAGCATCTAGCATCGGAAGACCTAATAGAAAAATTACCGTCGCTAGCTTGGCCCCGGATAAGATTGAAAGAATAGCCAGTAGAAGTCCGGCTAGAGATTTGCCACTGTAACCAGGCATTATTTTTTGAGGATAAAAATTAAAAGGTAAAAAACCTAGGTAAGCACCAGCCACAGTAAAAGCCAAGACAATAACTGGCCACTGAGTAACATCATTTTGAAATTTTAAGCCAAGAATACCAATAAAAATTGCCGAAATTGATATAAAACCAGGGAGTTGACCATCGACCCCAGAGGCCCAGCCAACAAAATTCATACACCAAACAATCCAAAAGATCGCCAAAAGATCAGCCAAAAGCCAAATTGAGTGGATAGACCCTAAAAAGGAAAAAAAGAGTTGAGGGTGAGACAGGTCAAAAACACCACCAAAAGGATTAGAAACATAGGCAATCCCTATTCCTGCCGCCACGACAAGCATGGCGGAAATAAAATTGGTAAAGAGACGAAAAAGAGGACTGATATCTTTGACATCGTCAAAAAGACCAATAATTAAAGCAAAAAAAGAGGCGAGTAAAATACCAATTAAATGTTTATCTAGAGGTAAGAAGATTAGAGACGTTATGAAAACACTAACAAAAATAGGTAATCCTCCACCCCGAGGTACAGGCTTGGTGGCAGTAGAGTTGCCGCTTTTTTGCTGTTTAATTTTTGGATCTTCGATCCAGCGGTGAGAATGAAAAAATTTAATAACTAAAGGAGTTATAAAATAAGAAACAAAAAAGGCAATCGGTAAGGCTAATAAATACTGAGGATTCATTAAGTTGCTAGACTAATAATTTTTAAAAGAGAAATAGTAGAAAAAAGAGAAATTATAAATCCAAATATAACTAAAAGCTCGGAGAGGAGGATTTTTTTGGCATAAAAATAAAGAGCAAGGAAATAATTTATAAGTAGGGTTAATAAGGAAAATAAAGGAAGAATAAAAATAGAAGCAGGAGAAGAAAGCCAGGCTTCACCCCAAGGACGTGAAAAAAAGATGGGAATTTCTGGGGGCAATGAATGATAAAACCAAATAATTAAAATTATTTGAAAGAAAAATAAAAAAAGACTATAGCGAAAAAATTGCGAATTTAAAGTTCTTTGCCAAAATTTGCCAAGGTTACCAAAAAATAAAGAGAAAACATTCATAAATTATTCCCGAAATTTAAATAGATATGCGGAACCAATTTGATCAATAAGAATATAGTAATTGGTAATGAAATTATCAAGCTCTGGAAAAGGACGTGAAGGCTGCGAATAATAAATAATAATTTTGGGAGTAGTTAATTTGAGCTCAGAAATTGTTTGGTCGTGAGCGTTGAAATCAACCACATGATAAGAAACAATATATTTAGTAGATGGAAGTCGATCGCTGAGAGGAAAGAGATAAGACTGATCGCCCCAAACATAAATTCTGTCACTGGGGCTGGTGAGTGAATTAATTTTACTGGCAAGAAGATAATTTTGAGGCATATCGTGTCCAAAATAGCCTCGATAATTATCAATATTTTTTTTGCCGACTGCATAGCTATAAAAATTTAGATAATAAGAAAAAACTGGATAAAAATAGAATTTGTAGCGAAAAACAGAGGCAATAAAGAAAGAAAAAACAAACAATACCCATAATTTTGATTTGAAAAAGAAAAACAAGAGCAGACAAAGCGGCGGTAAAACCTGAATTAAATAGTGAGGATAGGGCCTGCCAGAGAGAAGGGCTCCAAAAAGAGCGGCAAAAAACCAAGCTGAGAGAAAAAAAATATTTTTAGAAATTTTCTTGAAATAAAAAAGAAAAAAAGAAATAACCCAAAGTATAAAAAGAATTATGCCTCTATTTAGCAAGCCACCGGAGGCAACAGAGGCCTGCTGGCTACCAGTCGACCAGGAAGAGAGATAGCCAAAATTTTGGAGTAAGGCAGCAAAAAGAAAAGGCTGAAGAGCGCCTTTAAGCGCAAAATAAATTAAATATAAAGTAATCGGTGTTAAAAAAGAAAAAGAAAAGATAAGAAGATTTTTGATTTTAGATTTTTGAAAGACAAGAATCCAAAGACCAAGAAAGGCAGCTTCAAAGGCAACGGGAACTTTTATGGTAAAGGCAAAACCAAGTAACAAACCCGAAAAGAGAAAGGAGAGATTAGATTTTTGATAATTTAAAAATATTAGAAAAGCTAAAATGGTGGGAAGGAGCATAAAAACCTCAGCGTTGGCAATATTACCCTCAAAGAGAGGAATAGAAGTAAGAACAAGAAAAAGAAGAGTGGAAACTTGAGACAAGATTTTAGATTTTAGAAATTTTTGAGAAAGACGATAGAAAAAATAGATAGTGGGAATCATGACCAAAAACAAAAGCAAGCGAAAACCAAAAACAGTGCGAGCTAAAGCGGCTAAATAATAAAGAGTGGGTGGTTTGTTGTCATGAATCTGCTTAAAGAGAAGTAGTCCGTAGCGAATAGCCTGACCCAGGGCTAAATATATTCCTTCGTCTCCATACCAGTAGGGCTCAAAAAGTGAAGGGAAGCGGAGAAGAAAAAACAGAATAGCGTAAAGCATACTATGTTTATTTTACACTAGAGGTCTTAAGTGTCGTCTTGTATTCTAATCTGCGACCAAAAAGAAGTCGGGTGTGAGAATGAAGTCCAGGTAAGACCGACATTGCCAAGGTAGCAATGGGCATCATTGGCCACTGAAGAATATTTTTAAAAATATTCCAAAAACCTTTCTTTTGATATACCGGTCGAAGTTTCCAATCAAGAACAATCAAAATAAACATAGGAATAAGACAAATGGTAAGAATTAAGTTGGCAATTCTGGGTAGATTGTAACCGAGAGTGGTACCAAAAAAATAAGGATTAAGAGCAACTGGCAAGGAAGTACCGAGGGTCAAGATAAACCAGTTGCTCGACCAAATAAAATGAGTTTGGATTAGTTTATAGATTCTAAGAGCTCTGGTTAGCCAGGGGATCTCGGGATGAAGGCGAGACTGTTCGATAGCATAGGGAATATCAATCGCTCCCCAGGCGTGGCGAAGGCACTGATTGTATCGATTTTTTAAAGCTGAGAAATAATTTTTGCCATCAGGAGCATCGACAATGGTAGGTAAAAAAATAGGATTGACTAGAGTTTGGCCACCAGTGGCAAAAAAAGTCTGTAAAAAAATATGCCAGTCTTCTGGAATCATGTCAGGATCCCAATAACCAACCGAATCAATTAATTTATAAGAAGAGGAATAACATGAGTAATTAAAAAAGATACCGTCGGGCTCCTGAATATTGGCAATATGAATAGCATTACCCATAGTTCCGGTGATTCTAATAAAGGCAGGAACACTATTGATATTGTGATGCCAAAAAATTGGTGATTGCCAAAAACGAAAATAACGACTTGGATTTGAGGCAAAATGGTAGGTCAAAGCTGAAAAATATTTAGGGTGAAAGATAGTATCAACATCACAGGAAGTCAAGGTACAATCTTCAATCTTCAATTTACAATTAGCATTATTAAAATTATGTTTTTTGAAATATTTAGCGGCCCAGGCTTCGTTGGTATGCTTACCGGCAATTTCTCCAGGTAAATTACTGGGGTGTTCGGTAAAAGTTAATGAGCCAAAGATAGATTTATATTTTTTCTGAAAATAATTTATTGTTTTTTGATTATTTTCCTCCCCTGCCCTGGCTTCCTGAGCTAAAATTAAATGAATTTTTTTAAGATCAATATCAATTTGAGAAGCAAGACTTGAAAAAGCCATTTCAATTATTTCTAGAGGCTCTTTATAGGAAGAAATAATAACAACATGGTTGATATCTTGATATCTGAGCCATGAAGCTCTAAAGTCTTGCTTAAATTTTTCTAGCCAATTGGTGTTTTTAGCTTTCTGAATTTTAAAGTATCCCAAAATGGCCAAAATAGCCGATTTAAAGGACTTATAAAGCCAATAAACTAAAAAGGCCAAGACAAAATATGCGACAGCCTTTGGCACCAAAAATGATCCCCAAATAGGAAAGAGGATAACAAACCAAGCAAAGATGCCGGGAATCATTTCATAAAAACGATATCTTCTCGTATTTTTATTCATTTTGAGACTTAGGTATTATAACAATAAGGGGTAAAATAGGTTAATGAAAGAACTTGATGCGGCAGTTAGTAAAACGCAAAATTATGCAAAAATATACGGACAAAATCTCAGCGATAAGCAATTATTTTTAAGATTAATTTCAAAAAACAGTCATCAATTTACTGAAATAAAGGGAAAAGGGAGCATAAAGGTAACTGAAAATGACTGGGAAAATAAATTTAGAAAAGCAAAATTGTTTAGTGATAAATATTTGAGAAAAATGAAAGGAATTTTAATGGTAGGGGTGACTGGATCTGTGGCAGCAGAATTTGCCTTTAAGAATGAGGATATCGATCTATTAATAGTGACTCGAAAAAATGAACTTTGGTGGTGGCGATTATATCTAAGATTTTTTATTTGGTGGCATAAAATTCCTCACCGAAAATTTGGGGAAAAAGAAAATGCTGATGAATTTTGTTTTAATTTATGGCTAGATGAAAATAACCTAAAAATACCAGCTTCAAAAAGAAATTTAAAAAATGCGATGGATTTGGTAATGATGAAAGTAGTCTGGGAAAAAGACAGTATTTATTATAAATTTTTGAAAGATAACCAATGGGTAAAAAATTATTTAGCGACAGGATATAAAGAAAGAATTAAGATAAGTAGAAAAATAGAGAAGAAGATAAGTAGTAATAATAAAAATAATTTAATGAAAATAATTAATAAAATACTGTTTAAGGGGCAATGCTTATATATGCAGGTGATAAATAAACAAAAGCTAAATAAAAATGAGATTGATGTAGGACGGGCGTTTTTTCATAAAAATAGTTAGGGTACAATAAAGGATACGAAAATAAAAATCTTGTTTTTAGCTTTGTTTGTTTTTGCCCTAGCCGGAGGCATACTTCTAATATCAATCTCTCGTGCTTCTCTGGAAATAATGAGCAAAGAAGAGAGGGAAGGTAGACTAAGAACTGAACCGGTAATTATTGATGATGTGGAAATATATAAACTACCCCAAAGTCAGACACTCCCAAAAAGTGGCTATTACTGGCTAAAAGAAACTAGAGACTGGCTTTGGCAAAAATTTAGTTTTGATGATGAAAAAATAATTCAAATAACCTTAATATTGGCAGATAAAAAAGTATCTGAGGCCAGAAACTTAATGGAAAAAGAAAAATATAGTTTAGCTCTGGAAAACTATGCTAAAGCGATTGAAAAATTAGAAGACGCCGGAAAACTCGTTAATAATATGGAAAAAAAAGATATTTTTAAAAGTGAAACAAATAATCAAATTAAAAGAATGACGCAGGTATACAAAAAGATGATTGAAGAAATGGGTAAAAATGATAAAATCGATGAGCAAAAATATTTGTTACTTTTAGAGAAAGTATATGCGTTTGAAAAAAAGCAAAACTAGGAAAAAAAGAGTGGCCAAAAAAGGGTGGAAAAAACTGGTCTGGCCATTATTAATCGTAGTTACCGGAATTTTACTTTATTTGCTCCTTAAGGACATACCGAATCCAAAAAAACTGGGATCAGGCGAGTATGCCGAATCTTCACAAATAATGGACAGAAACGGAAAGATACTTTATGAAATCTATACTGATAAAAACAGAACTAGTGTAACTCTTTTAGATGTTCCCGATAAAATGATAAAAGCAACTCTGGCTATAGAAGATAATAATTTTTATAAACATGTAGGTTTTGATATTAAAGGGATAATTAGAGGTTTATATCGAACCATCTTTCAAAAGAGACTCCAAGGAGGTTCAACTATAACCCAGCAGCTAGTAAAAAATGCTTTGCTAAGTCCAGAAAGAACCTGGAAAAGAAAAATCAAAGAGGCTCTCCTGACGATAATCACTGAAATTATGTACAGTAAGGATAAAATTTTGGAAATGTATTTTAACCAAACCCCTTACGGGGGAATTATGTGGGGAGTGGAATCAGCAGCCAGAGGAATTTTTGACAAAAATGTTAAGGATTTGAGCCTGGCAGAGGCGGCTTTGATCGCTGGTCTACCAGGATCACCCACTAAATACTCCCCTTTTGCCCATCCAGATGCGGCTAAAAACAGACAAGAAATGGTGCTAAAAAGAATGGAAGAATTAAAATATATTAGCCAAGAAGAATATGAGAAAGCTAAAAATGAAAAATTAAATTATAAGTTAAACAGAAACGAGATTAATGCGCCTCATTTTGTCTTTTATGTTAGGGAACAATTAATAGAAAAATATGGGATTCAGAAAGTAACTGAGGGGGGATTAAAGGTCTGGACTAGCCTCGACTTGGATTTACAAAATTATGCCCAGGAGGAAGTAGCAAAAGAAATTGAAAAACTTAAAAAACAAAAAGTAGGAAATGGAGCGGCTCTAATTACTGAAAGTAAAAGTGGTCAAATACTGGCGATGGTTGGGTCGAAAGATTATTTTGATAGTGAGATTGATGGCAAATATAATGTCACGACAGCACTCAGGCAGCCAGGATCTTCGATTAAACCTTTGAATTACGCCCTCGGAATAGAAAGCGGAAAAGTCACGGCAGCTTCTATCTTTAATGATGGAGCCACTTGTTTTAAAATTGAAAACCAAAGAGCATATTGTCCCACAAATTATGGCTATAATTATTTTGGAATTCAAAATTTAAGAAATACTTTAGGAAATTCTTTGAATATTCCCGCGGTAAAAATGCTTAAACTAAATGGGGTGGAGGCGTTTGTCGCTTCAGCCTCGGCCATGGGAATTTCCACCTTTAAAGACCCAAGTAATTACGGACTATCCCTGACTCTTGGGGGGGGTGAAATTTATATGACTGATATGGCTGTTGCCTTTGGCGTTTTTTCAAATTTGGGAATAAGACAAGATTTAGTTTCAATATTAAAAGTGGTGGATAAAAAAGGAGAGATCTTGGAAGAATATAACTATGTCCCCGGAGAAAGAGTGCTGTCTCCTGAAACTAGCTATATTATTGCGGATATTTTATCCGATGATGGCGCCAGGAGCATGGTATTTGGCAGAGGTTCCATGCTAAATATCAAAGGACACCCTGAAGTGGCGGTAAAAACTGGGACAACAAATGATATGCGAGACAACTGGACAATTGGATTTACTCCGGAAAACGTGGTGGCAGTCTGGGTAGGAAATAACGATAATTCGAAAATGGGTTATCTTGTCTCTGGAACAACTGGAGCAGCACCAATTTGGAATCGAATTATGACTAAAGTGTTGGAGAATAAAGCTGTTAAAAATTTTACACGACCGACGGGAGTAATTACCATGAATGTCTGTAATTTAACGGGGCAGCTAGCTCCAGAAGGTGGTTGTGATTCACATAACGAACTTTTTAAAAAGGAGTTTACGCCAAAATTAAGAATCTCTTTGCAAAATAATATTCTTGTTGATAAAACCACTAATCAAATTGTGAAAGAGGGTGAAGATAATCCTAATGCGGAATGGCAAAGCAAGCAGAGTGTTCAAGATGTCACAGGTGAATGGGTCTGTTTAGATTGTCCGAAAGATGAAGAAAATAATTAGTTTTTTTATTTTTATTGGGAAACCTTTATTAAAAATATTTAAAGTGCTTTTTAGTTTTAAAATTAAGAAAAATAGCCAAAAAAATAGAAAGAAAGTAAAAAATATTAAACTCAAGAAAAACAGAATAATTAGAATAGATAGAAAGAAAAATAATCCTAGCTGGAAGTATCCATCATTATTTTTATTTACTTTATTGGTAACTGCTTTGCTTCTCTGGACATACCAAAAAATATTCGATAATTTACCAAATATCAATGAAATTTATAATCCCCCTCAATTGTCAACAAAAGTCTATGATCGTCACGGAAAACTTTTGTATCAATTTCATGAAAATGAAGATAGAAGCTGGATAAGATTATCCCAAATCCCCAATGACTTAGTTTTGGCAACTCTAGCTATTGAGGATAAAGAATTTTATGAGCATCACGGACTTAGTTTAAGAGGAATAATCAGAGCGACAATCTATAATTTTAAAAAGACAAGTGAAACAAAACCCAGGGGCGGATCAACTATCAGTCAACAACTCGTTAAAAACATTTTTTTTGATGGAGAAAAAAGTTGGGAAAGAAAAATAAAAGAAGCCATACTGGCAATAATGCTGGAGAGTAAACTAAGTAAAAATGAAATTTTGGAAAGATATTTTAACCAAGTCCCTTATGGAGGAAATATATATGGAGTGGCGGAAGCAGCCATTCGCTATCTTGGTAAAAAAGTTGAAGATTTAAATTTGGCAGAATCAGCATTTTTGGCTGGACTGCCGGCGGCTCCAAGCTCATACTCCCCTTTTAGTCAGGATGGATTTAAACTGGCAAAACTTCGACAAGAGCATGTTTTAAATGAGATGGTTGGAGCTAAACTGTTGGATTTTGAAAAAGCGGAGATAACAAAAAAAATGGAAATAAAAATTATTGAAGAAAAAAGAGATATTTTGGCACCTCATTTTGTTTTTTATATAAAAAACTGCTTAGAAAAATTGGGTTTTACTGAGGTGGGTAGACGAGGTTTAAAAGTAATAACTAGTTTAGATTACGAAATTCAAAAAGAAGCGGAAAAAATTGTCAAAGAAGAAGTCGCTAAAGCCAGTAAACTAAAAATTACCAATGGAGCGAGTGTTGTTTTAGATGTAAAAACAGGTGAGATACTAGCTCTGGTTGGATCAAAAGATTATTTTGCCACTGATATTGATGGAAAATTTGATGTCACTACTCAGGCACTTCGGCAACCAGGATCTTCAATAAAACCAATAAATTATTTACTAGCTTTAAAAAGAGGAAAAAATCTCTGGGATACAATTGAAGATAAACCGGTGAGATATAAAATCGCTGGCCAAAAAGATTATACCCCTCAAAACTATACGGGGAAATATTTGGGGACAGTAACCCTAAGAACTGCCCTCGCGTCTTCTCTAAATGTCCCCTCAGTAAAACTACTGAGTGAAAATGGAGTGGATAAAATGATTGATCTAGCGGAGGATATGGGAATAAGTACTTGGACTGATAGATCTCGCTTTGGTTTGTCTTTAGCTCTTGGAGCTGGAGAAGTAAAAGTAATTGAAATGGCTCAGGCTTATAGTGTCTTTGCTAATTTAGGCAATAAAGTTGAGGTAAATCCAATTTTACAAATTGATAATTATCTGGGAGAAAACATCTATAAAAAAGAAAAAAAAGTAGAAAAAATTGCCTCTGAAATTGATACATTTTTGATTAATAGCGCTCTGAGTGATAATCAGGCAAGAGCGCCAATTTTTGGCAGTAATTCTCTTTTACAAATAAAGAGTAAAACCGTAGCCGTTAAAACCGGAACCACCAATAGCCTCAAAGACAACTGGTGTATTGGCTGGACGCCAACTTATTTAGTCGCAGTATGGGTCGGCAACAACGATAGCTCACCAATGAGTTGGGTGGCTTCTGGAATTTCTGGAGCGACACCGATTTGGAATCGGACAATGAGATCTTTGATCGAGAGTAAAAAAGATGAAAACTGGGAAACACCAATTGGCTTATATAAGGTTGAAGCTTGTGGCAAAAACGAATGGTTTCACAGCGGCAATGAAAAGAAAATAAAGTGTATTTCACCAACTCCAACTCCAATCTTGCCTATTTAAGTAAATGCCAATAAAAGGTACTTACAAGCTTCGAAAAAACGTCAATCTCTGGAGAATCTGAAGTAATTTTCCCGGGGATTTTAGTATATATTTCAAATTGATTTTTTGGAGTGGAAACCTGCGAAAATATTTCTAAAGAATCAGAATTTTCTTTGATTTTTTCAAAAACTTTTACTCCATCCGGTAAATATTTTTTGGTGTACGAAGACTGATGAAGAGTAGAAATGTAATTAAAATCGGCTGATGAATTAAATTTTGAAGAAAAAGCAAAATCAGTAATGCCAATACTCCTGACATAAACAGACCAATTTTCGGGTATTTCGGGAGAAAATTTTGAAAGTGATAAAGAAAGGCTTGGCATTTTAATATTTTTTAGATTAAAGGACTGAAACTGTCGATAAAACCAAAAGGAAAAACTTAGGCCAACGGTTAGAAGTAAAAAAAGAATAATCGAAGTTCGTTTTTTTCTTAATTTATCAACGTCATTGATAGTTTCGACAAGGTCAAGCTGCTCCCCCTCCTCTGAAGGAAATTGTTTAAGTTTTTTATTTGATTTTAGAGGCACGAGAAATTTGTTTAATAGTTAAAATACCAGCTTTGGCGCCAAGAGCAGAAACAACAGAAGCGGAGTTGTGAATTCCCCAAGAGAGACATTGGTTCAGAGAATAGTTATTGATTAATCCAGCAACAAAAGCGGAACCAAAGGCATCACCAGCACCAGTTTCATCAATGGGGTGAGTATTAGTAATAGGAGAAAATAGAGTCTCGCTCGGGGTCAAAATTTTGGCCCCCAAACGACCATTAGTAACGGCAATTAGAGGCGCAAATAATTTTAATTTTTCATAAAAGGAAGAATTTTTATGATCGGTGTCAGCTAAAATTTCAGCTTCAAGTTGATTGAGTAAAAGAAAATCTAGATGTTTTAATAGAGGAAGAAGCTGTCGACGCTGCTGGAGTTCTCGAAGACCAGGGTTAAATGAAATTTTGATGTTGTTTTCTTTGGAAAAACCTATCAATTCTTCAAGTAAAGAAAGGTTGCCTTCTAGAGAAGTAAGATAAAGCCATTTTGTTTTTAGCTTATCCCAAGGGATATTGTTACTTTCAAGGCGAGTTAGGCCCCGACTGGTTAAAATGGAACGGGTGCCATTTAAGGAAACTAAGATAAGGGAAAAATCACTGCGATCTTTTTGGCTGATAACTAAAAACTGACGATTTATTTTTTCATTAATTAAGTCTTTTTTTATATATTCAGCTAAAGGATCTTCACCAATCAGTGAAACTAAAGCGGTTTTTAATCCGAGACGAGAAAAAGTAGTCGCGGAATTGGTGGCCCCTCCACCACTACAGATTAAAGACTGGGAAATTTCATTTTTACTTGATCTTTTTAGAGATAAAAAACGCTTATTCTCAAGAAGATACGGAGATTTTACAAAAATATCAGTAGTGGCAGCGCCGATAGAAATGACATCAAACATGTTTTATTAAACTGATTAAATTTTGCTTGACCACCTGCTTCACCTCATCAACAACGGGAGTGAGGTATTCATAAATTTTTTCTCCATGGCCAAGAGTCATTTGATGACGGAGTGATTCAATAAATTT
>JAQVSW010000071.1 GCA_028700345.1 Candidatus Shapirobacteria bacterium
GAGTTAAATTTGTCGCAAAATCCCAGTCATTGACTTTAGTTTTTAAAATCCAATCTCGCACCGCTCCACCGACCACAAAAATCTCACCATTTGCCTCGATGACTTTTTTCATCACTTCTTTTACCTTATCTGGCAGCTGTCTTTTCTCCATATCCAATTTTACCTTAAATTGACACATTTTTTCTCCACCGAAAACCCCCCACAGATGCGGGGGGGTTTAAAGATCAAATAATAAATATTATTTACATTTGGGGTCTTTCGGGACGAGGAAGAGCCTCTTTGACGGCGATATTTCTACCGTCTTGCTCGCTGCCATCTAAAGATAGAGCGGCTTGAGCCATTTCCTCAGTTTCGAATTCTACGAAACCGAAACCTTTGCTTCGGTGGGAGAACTTGTCGAAAACTATATTTGCGGAGATGATTGTGCCAAAGGGTGCGAACACCGCATTCAGCTGCTCATCTGTCATGTTGTAGGAAAGATTTCCTACGAAAAGCTTTTTTGCCATTTTTTTCGAATCTATTTAAGATTCATTAACCTTAGTAATAACTGACCAAAAACTAGGTAATGCTTTCTGGTCTCCAAATTATAGCATACAATAGGCCTATGCAAGCACTTCTTAATTTACTAAGCTCTGAGACAATAAGTGGCCAAACACCGCCCAAAACTCTGCTAAAACTTCTTCTAAAAAACCGTCAAATTACAGATATCGACACCTTCTTAAAACCCCCTTTTCCCGAGTCAAAACTATCTTCTAAAAAAGCAGTTAACTTGATCAATAAATATATTGAAAAGCAAAAAAATATCTTAATTTATGGCGATTATGATGTCGATGGTCTTTCTTCCACTGCCCTTCTTTGGCAAAGTTTATACCCCTTAAATAAAAATGTCTTCCCCTTTATTCCTCATCGGGAAAAAGATGGTTATGGTTTTAAAGCCTCTTCCTTTTTTCGATTACAAAAAGAAAAAAATATAAATTTTGATTTACTGATTACTGTTGATAATGGTATCGTCGCCGATGCCCAGTTTGCCAAAATTAAGGCTAAAAATCCAAATATAAAAATTGTCGTTATTGATCACCATCTCGCCAGTGGCCAAATAAAAAATGCCGACGCTCTCTTTCATTCAACTACTACCTCTGCCTCTGTCCTGGCTTATTTTATCGCCAAATCATTTTCTAAAACTGCCGATTTGTCTCTAGCGGCTCTCGGAGTCGTCGCCGATTGTCAACCACTCTCCGGCCTAAACCGTTCTATTGTTGTCCACGGACTTCAGGAATTAAAATTAAATCCTTCGCCGGGCCTTAAAAAATTAATGGAAATTTCCGGAGTTAAAAGAGATACTCTTTCAGTTTACGATTTAGGTTTTTTACTTGGTCCCCGTCTCAATGCTGTTGGCCGCCTCTCCGACCCGATTGATGCGCTTCGTCTTCTTTGTAGCCAATCTCCTCTTCAGGCGAGCAAGTACGCCCATGTTTTAAATAATTTTAACGAGGAGCGTCAGTCTCTTCAAAAAGAATCGATCGATCTTGCCGATAAAAATATTAATCTAAAAAACAAAGTTATTTTTATTGCCGACTCTTTTAATCCCGGTATTATTGGTTTAATTGCCGGACGTCTGACCGAAAAATATCTTCTTCCTTCGGTCATAATTGCCAAAAATGGGCAGATCGCCAAAGGTTCCTGTCGCTCAATTCCGCAGGTGAATATTATCGAGGTTCTACGAAAATTTTCCAGCCTTTTTGTCGATCTCGGTGGTCACCCTGGCGCTGCTGGTTTTTCCATTTTAGACAAAAATATCCCTAAATTAAAAAAGGAACTAAAAAGCTACTTCTCTACTTATCTATTAAACTATTTTCCTCAAAAATCAATTACCATTGATGCCAAAATGGATCTTTCGGCCATTAATTTAAAAAACATAAAATTAATAAAAAGTTTGCAGCCTTTTGGTCTTGGCAATCCCGAGCCTCTATTTTTATTTGAAAATCTAAAAATAGATTCTAAAAAAATAATTGGCCAAACTCAAAGCCATCTTAAATTAAAAGTTTCAGGTGTGGATGCTATTGCTTTTAAAAAAGCTGATTTAGACAAAGATTTAAAAATAGGGGATTCGATTAATTTAGTCGCTTCTCTTGAGGCGAACACCTGGAACGGCCACACTTTCCCTCAGTTAGTGGTAAAGGAAATAATTACGCGGTAAAATTAGCCCATGACTAGAACCTTAATCAAAGATACTATTTCCGAAATTGGTAAAAAAGTTACTATCAAAGGTTGGGTAAATTCTGTTCGTAGTTACGGCAAATTAGCTTTTGCTGACATCCGTGACCGTTCTGGTCTTATTCAAGTAGTTGGGGGAGAGGATTTAGGTGAAATCAGAGTTGAATCAGTCGTCGAAATTACTGGTAATGTCCGCGCTCGTGATGAAAAATATTTTAATCCCAAAATTATTACTGGCAAAATCGAAATGGAAATAAGTGAACTTAAGCTCATCGAGGCCGCTGCTGAATTACCTTTTGATATTCATCAACCAGATTTAAATCTTTCTTTACCCGTTTTGCTTGACAATCGGGCCTTATCTTTGAGACATTCCAAAGTCGCTGATGTTTTTAAAGTTCAGGCCACTATTATGAAGGCTTTTCGGGATCATTTAATCCAAAATGATTTTACTGAAATTTCTGTCCCAACTATTGTCACTGGCTCCACTGAAGGTGGCTCTGAAGTTTTTCCTGTTGACTATTTTGGCCACAAGGCCTTTTTAGCCCAAAGTCCTCAGCTTTATAAACAAATTATGGTTTCAATTTTTGAAAGAGTTTTCACTCTCGCTCACGCTTATCGGGCTGAACCCTCTGTTACCACTCGTCACTTAACTGAATACCTTAGTCTTGATTGTGAAATGGGTTTTTTAAAGGACTGGACGGATTTAATTAAAATGGCAGATTCTACTGTTAAAGCCATCTTTAAAGCCATTTCAGAAAAACATCAGGATATTCTTGATAATTTTGGCGTTAGCATTCCTAAAACATGTGAAGAAACTCCCTGTTTAAAGTTAAAAGAGGCTTTACAAATTATTTACGAGCGCACTGGCCGTGATGTTAGAAATGAACTGGATATGGATCCAGAGGGGGAGCGGGAAATTTGTCGCTGGGCTCTAGAAAAACATGAGAGTGAACTAGTATTTATTACCCATTTTTACACCAAAAAAAGAGCCTGGTATTCCTTTTCTGATCCCGAAAATACTGAGGAAACCTTAACTATTGACCTTATCGGTCGGGGAGTCGAATGGATTTCCGGTGGTCAAAGGATTAGCAACTATAAAGAGCTTCGAGAAAAATTAAAATCGATTGGTCAAAATCCTGATGATTTTGAAATTCCCTATGGTCAGGCATTTAAATTTGGCATGCCCGCTGAGGGTGGATTTGCTATCGGTCTGGAGCGGATTACCCAAAATATTTTAGGCTTAGATAATATTCGTCAGGCTTCCCTTTTCCCTCGCGATATGGAAAGAGTCGATCAGCGATTACCAAAAATTGATAAAAAAATAAAAAAATAAATTGAATCAA
>JAQVSW010000072.1 GCA_028700345.1 Candidatus Shapirobacteria bacterium
AAGATGATGGAGAAGTCGCGACATGGAAAGACTATTTAATCTTTATAATCAGTTTAGCTATTTTGGTAAAATCATCCGATTTCACAGTTTCGTCTGCTGTTTTTATTGCTGAGTACTTCAAAATTTCCGCTTGGGCTATTGGGGCAACTATCGTTGCCGCTGGGACAAGTTTACCCGAAATGGCCACCTCAATAATTGCCACCTTAAAGAAGAAATTTGGTTTATCTGTCGGCAATGTGATTGGTTCCGATATTTTTAACACTTTTGGTATAATAGGAATAAGCAGCGTTATCGCCCCAATTACACTAATGTCAAAGGGGCAAATCTTTGGTATAACTGATTCTGTTTTTTCTGTTATCATGTTAATAGCCACCATTCTTCTTCTATTAATATTTATGAAAAGCGACTGGAAGATTAGCCGTAGGGAAGGAATTATCATCTTTATAATTGCTTTGATGAGAATGGCTTTTGAAGTTTATGTTGGAAAAACATAAAATATAATATTTATAAATAATAGTACGAAATGCTGATGAGTTAGCCCGTATTTATTAGATTTTTCCTTGTAACTGGGTATTACTCTTTAGAGACAGGATGGTATCTATAATTATCATCTAATCTTAGCCACACCCTTTCGAACATCGTCCACGACCCCGAGCATCGTTGAACTAACAGATTGTAATACACCTTTTTTTTCATAATCTTCGTTAAAATTTAAGAGTCCGAAAGTGTCATTTACGCGAGGCATCCATTCTGCTAAAAATTCACCCCCTAAAGTGTATTTTGGCTTTATTTTATCAGTCTTTAATTCAAAGTTCGAAAATATTTGAAATTATTTTTTTGTGTTATATTTGTAGTGTAATAATTAATAAATAATTTATGAAAAAGATTTATTTTTCTTTATTGGTTTTGACGGTCGTTTTCTTATCTGGATGTTCTGTGACTACAAAACAAAATTCAATTTTAGAACAACAGCCGGCGGAGAGACAAGACAGTGCCACTAGAGGTCAAATTGAGGAGCAGGGTAAGGAACAAGTGACCACCGATAACATTGTTTATAAAAATGATGATTTTAATTTTGAGATAACTATGCCATTGAGCTGGCAGGATTATCAAGTGCAGAATAGAAAAATTAGCAAAGAGTTATATGGAAAAAAATATATAGTCTCTGAGCTTGATTTTGGTTTCCCAATAAATTTAGAATATGATCAACAAAATAACACTGTTAATGCAAAAAAATGTGATTCTTGCTTCACAAATATTTTTACTCTAACTGTTTATAATAAAATTGATTTTGATGAAATAAGTAAAAATAATAATACTGAGATCGCAAAAAATGGTAATACGCCATTTACTGATCTGGGGCGTTTGGTTGCCAGTAATAGCAATTATGTTTTTAGTGTGCCCGGCAATATCCACGGCCAATCTTTTGATGGACAGTTTGTTTATGATCGTCAAACTGAGGCTGGAATTTTTTTGGGAGATTCCTTTAATTTATTAAAATAAAGTTCGAAAGCAGTCTCTCCAGGCGAGCACCTTTATAAAAACGAGCAGAAATGCCCGTTTTTATTATGTAAAATTAGTCCGAAAATAACACCAAATTATTACTATTTTAGCAAACACCCTGATTTTATTGACTCAAAAAAGTTCGAATCCCTTTGCCTGTTTTTAAATTTTAAAGTTTAGCTTATAATGTAAATATGCTAATAGAAAAACCAAAAATTGAAGATTTAGAGATGGTTCGTTCTGTCTTAGAACAATGGACTGAGTCAGAAGAGGTTGAAAAGTATTTATCTAGAATAGAATCAGAAATTAATGGAAGTACTGAATATTCAATGAATTTTTTTGTTGTTAAAGATCAAGAATTAGTTATTGGAGTTGGCGGCTTAGCTAAGCCATTACCAATTGTTTTGCCACTAGCTAAAACGAGTAATCCAGGAGAGATAAAAATACTCTATATTGATAATAATCATCGAGGCAAGGGTTTTGGTAGAGAGATGATAAATTACTTAGAACTAGAGGCCAGAAATCAGGGTTATTTAGAGTTATTCGTTAGAAGTGCTGAGAGATATAAAGATACAGCTTATAGTTTCTACAAAAACATGGGCTACGAGGAGATATATAAACTGGAAAATGATATGAGTGTATTTTATAAAATAATTTAAGTAATTTATGAATGTTTTAATCAATGAT
This sequence comes from Candidatus Shapirobacteria bacterium, assembly GCA_028700345.1. Classification (GTDB taxonomy): domain Bacteria; phylum Patescibacteriota; class Microgenomatia; order UBA12405; family UBA12405; genus UBA12158. Next base: position 2,191 of record JAQVSW010000072.1, read on the forward strand.
AAAAAAGTTGACTTTCTGTTAAGCGATTTGCCTGTTTTAATTTCTGGAGCAGAGAAGACGGGTTCATCTTTTTTTACAGTTTGTCTATTAGCCAATTTATTAAAAAATGGACATAAAGTAATTCTATTCTCCGCTCATCCAGCGACCAAGGAGGAATTTAGAAGTCAGGTTGGTGCTGGCTTGGAAAATGCTTTAATAATTGATTCCGAGAAAGAAGAAGATTTTATTGAAATAATTAAAAACATTCCCGATTTATCAGAAAGAGTGGTGTTAATAAAAAATATAGATTCATATAGTCAAAAATTATTTGAAACAGTCAAGGATTTAAAACTTGTTATTTTTTCTGGAGATCTGGACAAATGCCAATTTGCTAATGATTTACTAAAAAAGAGTTTTTGTTCAAAAATATTCTTTTCGTATTCAGAAATTTATCCAATAGAAGATTTGAAATCACTACCAAAATATTCCGGGAAAATTATTAGTGATAAATATAATGGAGTTATAAAGTTGGAAGTTTAATTAGTCTCTATATTTTTGCTATCATTAGCCATCCACGTCCGAAAATGTTTGAAATTATTTTTTTTATGTTATATTTGTAGCATTATAATTAATAAATGATTTATGAAAAAAGTCTATTTTTCTTTATTGGTTTTGGGTGTTATTTTTTTATCTGGTTGTTCCGTGACCGAAAAAAAGAACTCGACACTAGAACAACAGCAAGCGGTTGTTCAGGATAACACCACCGGATCTCAGAGTAAGGAGCAAAATCAGGAAAGCGATAAGAAAGAAGAAGTTTTTAAAGGCTGGTTTGTATTTTATACTAATGAATCAGACATAAAAAATACAAATTTGAAATTAAATACTTACTATCTTGTTAAAAAAGATGATATAAACAAAGACTTTACTTTTACACAGTTTAATAGTAATAAATCAGCAATTGAATTATTAGAACTAGAAATTACAAGCGAATGCAGCTTTTTAAGTTCTAAAAGTGAAAATTCTATGGAGGCAAGAGAGGTTTGTTTAGATTCTATTGCTAGTTATCCGACTGGCCTTTTTGGCGATCGGGTTACTGTCTCAGGCACAATGGATGGCGATAAACTATTTGTTAATAACTTAGAGTTGAACTCTAATTTTCCAGTGGAGAACTGGTAATTTCTAAATCTACAAACAAAATTCGAAAGCAGTCTCTCCATGCGAGCACATTGACAAAATAGCACATTTAGTGCTATTTTTGTATAATCTACCGGGGAAACCGAGGCCGTCAGGCCTCGGAGGAGAGCCTGAGCCGCTGGACTATTGCCGCTGGATGAGGCTAGAATATAGTCATGGAGTTTAGAAAACAATCGCAGGTCACATATTAC
>JAQVSW010000073.1 GCA_028700345.1 Candidatus Shapirobacteria bacterium
ACAGTATCTCCGATGTGGAATTCTGTGTCTTGATGAATGAATTTTATGGCCATAAAAAAATAATCTATAAACTTTGGTATTTTATATTAATTTACGCAGGCAATCAATACTAAGAAAAGGATGGGAAAAATATTTCATCAATTTGGGACTTAAGAGTGTCATTATAATCGACTCCGTATGATAGAGGTAATTCTTTGCCGTTAGGAAGAATAATCAAGCCTCGATGGCCATTTTGGTGTTTTTTAAGAAGGCGATCAAGGTCCATAAGCTGAGACTGAGAAGTTCCGGGGGGGACTTTGATGACAAAATCATAATTTGATTTTGTTTTGGGGGTGGTAGGAGAAAGAAGATCGATAAGAACTGATTTGCTGTCATCGCGAAGTGAGATTTTGCCTTCAAAATAAAAAGCTTTATTTTCCTCGATTATATTTTTATAAGTTTCGAAAGCTTGAGGGAAAATAACAGCTTCGATTTGGCCGCTTTCATCCTCGAGGGTTAAAAAGGCCATTTGGGCGTTATTTTTTTTGGTCCTAATATTTTTGCATTTATGAATAACGGCGGCAAATTTGACTTGACTATTATTGTTTTTTTCCTGTAGATCTTTTATTTTTAATAAACTGTTTGAGCTGAGGGAGGCGAGAATTTTACTGATTGGGTTTTCGGTAACATAAACACCAAGTAAAGCTTTTTCGAGTGATAATTTTTCATTTTGAGACATGGGCTCAACCTGCATAAAAATATCAGAAGGAATAACGGTTGGGGTTTCAGAATTATCAAAAAGACCAAACTGACCAGTGTCTTTTTTGTTGTTGAGTTTACCGCACTGATTTCTAATTTCTTCGACTGAGGCCAAGACAGCATTTCTTTCCCCAAAACTATCAAAAGCGCCAACTTTTATTAAACTTTCAAGAACTTTTTTATTTACTTTTTGGGAATTGCTTCGAAGACAAAAATCATGGAAATTTTTGTAAAGACCATTTTTATTTCTTTCTTCGACAATTAGATCGATGGCAATATCACCCACGTTTTTGATAGCAGAAAGACCAACCCGAATAGCAAGTTTATCTAGTGACTTTGAATTTTTTTCAAATTCAAATCCTTTTTGGGAATAGTTTATGTCAGGGGGAAGAATAATAATCCCCATTTTACGGCATTCTTCAATACCAGCACTTACCTTTTCGATATCGTTGGCTTCGGCTGTCAAAAGGGCACACATATATTCAACGGGGTAATTAGCCTTCATGTAGGCGGTTCGATAAGCCAGCATGCCATAAGAGGCAGCATGGGCTTTGTTGAAACCATAGGAAGTAAAAGGTTCGATTAATTTAAAAATTTCTTCTGCCTTTTTTTGAGTATAACCATTTTTAATGCAACCTTCGATAAATTTAATTTTTTGAGCAGCCATTTCTTCGGGAATTTTTTTACCAATGGCTTTTCTAAATTTATCAACTTCGGTCCAAGAATAGCCGGCCAGCTCGATGGCAGTATAAAGACAATCATCTTGGTAAACTAAAAGACCATAAGAGCTTTTTAAGAATTTTTCCATTTTAGGGTCAAAATAAGAAATTTTTTCTGGGTGTTTTTTTCTCTCAATGTACTCAGGAATAATCGCCATAGGGCCAGGTCGATAGAGGGCGACCATAGCCATTAGATCTTCGACTCGATTTGGTTTTAGTTCTTTTAGCCACTTGGTCATCCCCTCCCCGCTAAGCTGAAAAGTGCCCATGGTATGGCCAGCCGAAAGCATCTCAAATGTTTTTTTGTCGTCGAGGGGGATTTTCCGAAGGTTAATTTCAATGTTTCTGTTTTTGCGAACATTAATGACGGCTTGACGTAAAAATGACAGATTTCTAATTCCCAAGATATCGAATTTAATAAGACCAACATCTTCGCAGGCGTGCATTTCGTACTGGGTGATAGGTTTTTCACCTCCAGTTTCGGTTTGAGTCGGGGAAAAATCGTTAATTTTGGTGGGTGAAATGACTATAGCACAGGCATGAACTGAGATATGCCTGGCGCAGCCTTCGATTTGTTTGGCAGTATCGAGAATTTTTTTTGAATCGGGGTCAGTATTGTAAAGTTGTTTTAAATCTAGAGTGGTGTCAAGGGCCTTATCAATACTCATAGGAAAACCTTGTGAACCCAGGGGAATTAGTTTACTAATTTTGTCACCGATAGCATATTCATAGCCAAGAGCCCGAGCCGTGTCACGAACGGCACCTCTGGCCATCATTCGCCCAAAGGTACAGATTTGAGCAAAGGAATCGGCACCGTACTGCTCAATAATATGAAAAAGCATCTCTTGTCGCTGGTCGTCGGCGATATCAAGATCGATATCAGGCGGTGAAGGCCGATCTATATTTAAAAAACGCTCAAAAGGAAGGTGATAAATAAGTGGATCAACAGTGACAATTCCCAAAACAAAGGAGACCAAAGAGCCTCCAGCACTGCCTCTGGTATTGGTAGGGGTATCATTTTGTTCACACCAATCAATAAAATCACGCATGATTAAAAAGTAGGCGGCATAGCCCTTGGAGCAAATTACATTTAGTTCATATTCAAGACGCTGTTTAATTTCAGAAGTTAGTTTTCCATAATGTTTTTTTGCGCTAGAATAGACCATTTCGGTCAAAGTTTCCTCGGCGCTTTTTCCTTCAGGTAATTTAAATTTGGGAAAATACCATTTACCTATTTCAATATTAACTTGACATTTGTTAGCAATTTTTTGAGTATTTTCAATACTTTCTGGATAATCTTGAAACTGCTGCGACATCTCCTGCGGGCTTTTAACATAGAAATCAGGGGTGGTGGCCATGCTGAGTCGACCCTGAGTATTGATATTAGTCTGAGTGTTGATCATGACCAGTACATCTTGAGCAAAGGCATCCTCGGGTTTTAAATAGTGACAATCATTGGTTGCCACCAAAGGAATGGCTAGTTCACGACTGATTTTGATTAGACCCTGGTTGGCCTTGTCTTGCTCTTTCAATCCGGGATGACGTTGAATTTCCAGATAATAATCTTCTCCAAAGAGTTTTTGATACTTACTGGCAATTAATTTGGCTGCTTCATAATCGCCACTTAAAATATTTTGAGCCACCTGGCCCTCGGTACAGGCGCTAAGACAAATTAAGCCTTGGTGATATTTTTCTAAAATTTCCCAATCGATACGGGGTTTGTAATAAAAACCTTCCATATAGCTGGCACTAATTAGTTTCATCAGGTTTTTATAACCCTGATTATTTTTGGCGAGTAAAATGAGATGGTAGTTTTTTCGGTTTTGAGAACTTTTTTCAAATCTTGAGCCTTCGCAAAAATAAAGTTCAGAGCCAATAATTGGTTTAATGTCAGCTTTTAGACAAGCTTTATAGAATTCGATGGCGCCATACAGATTACCGTGGTCAGTGATAGCGCAGGCGGTAGCACCTTGCTCTTTGAGTAAAGCCACCAGTTTTTTAATTTTGGAAAGTCCATCCAAAAGGGAATACTCGGTATGGAGATGGAGATTAACAAAAGACATATAGAAAGTATAAAG
>JAQVSW010000011.1 GCA_028700345.1 Candidatus Shapirobacteria bacterium
TCTTTGATAGTGGGAGAGTCGGTCAAAAACTGAGTTAGGCGGTCAATGCCCAGACCCCAGCCGGCGGTGGGAGGCATGCCGTATTCGAGAGCGCGAATGTAATCGGTGTCTAATTGTTCGGCTTCAGTCTTACCTTTTTTGGCTAAAGCTTCTTCACTGAGCCAGCGATCGTGCTGATCTTTGGGATCATTTAACTCATTGTAGGCTTTAAGCAGCTCAGTCCCACAGACCAAAAGCTGAAAGGAGGCAATACGACTGGGATTATCTGATTTTCGCTTGGCCAAGGCAATCATTTCTGAGGGATAATCAGTAATAAAAACCGGACCAATTAAAAAAGGACGAACATATTCTTTGTAGAGAGCATCAAAATAAGCCCCAAGACCAACCAAACCAGTTAAGTCTAATTTTAGCTTTTTATCCTTAAGGCAATTTTTAAAATCAGTTTCATTTTTGATATTGTCAATGTCAAGGCCAGTTTTTTGGAAAATGGCATCATGAAAAGTTAGCTTTTCAATGTCTTTTGAAAAATCTAACTCCTGATTTTGAAAGTTTATTTTTAATCCGCCTTTAATTGTTTTGATAATATGTCTGATCAGCTCCTGAGTAAACTCCATTAAAACTTCGTAATCAACATAAGCCCAGTAAAATTCAACTTGGGTAAATTCGGGATTGTGAAAACGAGAGACACTTTCATTTCTAAAATCGCGTGAAACCTCATAGACCTTTTCAAACCCGCCGACAATAAGGCGTTTTAGATAAAGCTCGTTGCTAATACGCAGATACATATCCTGTTCAAGTTCGTGATGACGGGTGACAAAGGGTCTGGCTGAGGCACCACCATAGACAGGCTGGAGAACCGGAGTTTCGACTTCGATAAAACCATTATCATCTAAAAATTGGCGAAGGGTAGTTAAGATTTTGCTCCGAGTTAAAAACACCTGCCTGGACTCTGGATTGACAATTAAATCAACATAACGCTGACGGTAGCGTTCTTCAATATCAGTCAGACCATGCCATTTTTCCGGTAAGGGACGAATATTTTTTGCCAGTATTTGAAAATCAGCGACTTTTAGAGTGATTTCACCGGCCTGGGTTTTGAATACTTCTCCAGAGGCTGAAATTATGTCACCGATATCAAAGAGTTTGGTTAAATCAAATTTTTCATTTAAAATATCACTTTGAAAAAAAAGCTGGATTTTACCAGTTCTATCCACTAAATCTGCAAATAAAATTTGGCCATGGCCGCGAAGACTCATGAGACGACCAGCTAAAATAGCTTTCTTTCCAATCATTTTTTGGGCGTCAGAACAGCTATTTTTTGACTTTAAATTTGGCTGAGGATAGGCGTCAAGACCCAGAGACTTAATTTTTTCAAGTTTATCTAGACGAATTTGTCTTAGATCGGACATGACTTATTTTATCAGGCAATGGAAACAATTTTGTAGGTTAGTTTACCGGCAGGAGCGTCAACTTCAAATTTTTCATTAACTTTTTTCCCCATTAAGGCCAGGCCTAGAGGAGACTGCGAGGATATTTTGCCCGAAGAAGGATCGGCTTCTAGCTCACCGACTAAATAAAAAGTTTTTTCTGAATTGCCAACGACTTTAATTTTTACTTTTGAACCAATTTGAACGGTACTAGAATTGTTTTTACCGGTGATAATTTCGAAATTTTCTAAAACTGATTCAATTGAAGAAATTTTGGCGTTGACTACTTCGAGTTCGGCTTTTAATTGAGAGACCAATGAATCTTCTCCCGACTCGTCGGGCTGAGCTACTTCTTCGATTTTAGTGATAAGACGGTCAGCCCAATCTTTAAGATTGCCTAACTCTGAAACTAATTGCGAGTGACCTTCTTTGGTTAGTTGGTTCTTTGTCATATCGTTTTTATAAAAAAAACCTCTCGGCAAATAAAAATGAGAGGAAATAAGCGGTGACAGATTAATTTTTTGTCACAGGTGATATGGTAAACTAGAAGGTAAAATTTGTCAAATATAAGTGTTAAATTTTTTTAGGGTAGTTCCAAAAAAGCGCAAGATTCGGGTAAATAAATCTAAGGGTTTACTTTACTCAAATCCCCCGGCCCCAAAAAGGGTTATCTTTTATCTTGGGAATATTTTATTTTTAGGAGCCATTATCTATGGAGGTTATTTATATACTCCTTTTTTTAAAGCTTTTTATAACTACAAATTCACCAAAGCTGAGAGTAAAATTGAAACTATTGCTGAGCAAAAAATTGAAATAAAAAAATCAGATGAATTTTTTATCCAAATTCCAAAAATACTCGCCTTTTCAAAAGTAGTTGAAAATGTTTCCCCCTTTGACGCAGCAGAATATCTGGAAATACTAAAACAAAATCAAGTCGCTCACAGCAAAGAAAGTGACACTCCTGGAAGTGGTCTGGGAAAGATGACCTATGTCTTTGCCCACTCTTCAACTCGAGACATTGTCGATGTGAGAAATAATCCGGTTTTTTATTTACTGGGAGAGCTTGAAGCAAGCGATTTTATTTATATCAAATATCATGGACAGGAATATAAATATCAGGTTTACGACAAAAAAGTGGTCAAGGCAAATCAGGTCGAATTTTTAGATTTTAGAGATGAGAATAAAGAACTGCTGATACTACAAACTTGTTGGCCGATCGGTACTGACTGGAATAGACTATTAATTTTTGCTCAGCTTACGACATGATCCTAGATTTATCTTTGAATCAAAATCATCACGACTACTGGGAAGAATTAAAAAGCGTTCTATTAATAAACGAAATTGAAAGCGAAAAAATAAAAGAGGCATATGATTTTGCCTACAAGGCTCACGAAGGTCAGATCAGAGATTCAGGTGAAGCATATATTTCTCATCCGGCATGGGTAGCAAAATTAATTGCCCAAATAGACATAGGAGAAGAAGCAATTATTGCCGCCCTGCTTCACGACTGCTTGAAAAAAACTCAGGCGACAATTGAAGAAATTGATGAAAAATTTGGAGACGAAGTGGCCTTACTTGTTTCAGGACTAAGTGAAGTTCAAGATAAAACAACAGGAAAAAAGGTAGACAACACTAATGTGGAAATTTTTAGACGATTTTTATTTTCATCGGTCGATGATGTGCGAATTTTGATTATTCGACTGGCTGATAAACTCCATAATGGTATGACCATTGAAAGTATCCCCCCTGAAAAACAAATTGAATATGCCAAAAGAGTGATGGGGATATATTCTCCCATCGCTGAATATGTGGGACTACATTATTTTAAGAAAAGGCTAGATGATATTGCTTTTAATATTTTGTTTCCGGAGGAAGCAAATAAATTAAGAGAGGACTTTAAAAAACAGGAAAAAGATGAAATAAAAGCGGTAACTCTTGTAAAAACAGAAATTGAGGAAATGCTACAAATAAACAATATTAAAGATTATGAGATTGAAGGAAGAATAAAAAGTTTATATAGCACCTATTTGAAAATTAAAAGAAAAAAAGTAGAAAATATTGGTGACCGAGTGGGAATTAGAATCTTAACGGATACGGTGACTAGCTGCTATACGATTTTGGGTTTATTACATGCTAGGTATAAATATTTACCTGATGAATTTGATGATTATATTTCAACTCCAAAAGCTAATGGTTACCGCTCTATCCAAACGACAATGAAATGGAAAAATAAAATTACAGTTGAGGTTCAAATAAGAACTAAACAAATGCATGAATTTAATGAATTTGGTCCAGCTTCACATATTGCCTATAAACTAGGTAAAAATAATGAAAGTGGGATGGGAATTGAATGGGTTAAGGATTTGGTAAAGTGGCAAAAAAGTAATAATAATGTCAATAATTATAAAATAAAAGTTCTAAGCCGTTATGTTTATGTGTTTACCCCCAAGGGAGACACTATTCAGCTCCCAAAAGAAGCGACAGCTCTTGATTTTGCCTATAGAATTCACACTGATGTCGGAGATCACTGCCTCGGAGCTAAAATTAATAACAAAATGGTCAGAATTGATCAAAAATTAAATAGCGGTGATGTAGTGGAAATAATACTAACCAAAAATAAAAATGTGTGTAAAAACTGGCTTGATATTGTAACGACTAGCTTTGCCAAAGAACACATTAGAAAAATGACCTCAGAGAGCGAGAGATTTGCTAACTAACTCCCGGCGATATTTATTGGCAAAGCGATGGGCCTCATCACGAAGTTTCATTAAGAGAAGTAAGGCTTGAGATTTTGAGGGAAGATTAATTTCTACCCACTCGTCACCATTTTTGATGACGATAGTCTCTATTTTTTTGGCTAGCCCCATTAAGGGGATATCTGTTATAGAAGAAATGGCGGATACTTGTGGTTTTCCCCCATCAACGACAATTAAATCAGGAGTCCCCCACTCGGGATGCTGGAGTCGGCGATAGACAACCTCTTTCATCATAAATTGATCATTCGCAGAATCCGGATATTGAATATTTGTAGAGACGTGATTAATCACGTCTCTACTTTTTATGCGAAATTTACGGTAGGCACTAGGGTCTAAATTGTCATTTTGCCAGACAACCATAGAACCGACAAAATATTTAGTTCCTAATTGGGAAATATCGTAGCACTCGATGCGATGAATATTTTTAATTTTAAGGTATGGTTTAAGAGTAGTTTCCAGACTTTCAATGGCTTGGCTTTGCCTGTCTTCTGGGAGATTAATGTCGGCATACATATTTTTTAAATTATGCCATCCAGAAACAATGTAGTTTAAAGAATCTAATTGATTTTTTAAGATGGAGGCAGTTTCGAATTCTTCGGATTTTGAAGCAAGTTTTAATTCTTTATTTAGTAATTTGAGCAGTGAAGTAAATTCGCCGTTTAATATTTTTTTTATCTTTTTAATATTTTTAAGATAAATTTTTAAATCAGGATCAAACCCCGGACAAAGACCAAGATGACAATAGAGGCATTTTGTTTTAGGGTGCTTTTCAATACTCCGAAAAGGAAATAAACGACGAATGGTTTTTAATAAGGATTTAACTGAAGAACCATCGGGAAAAGGACCATAAATATCGGCTTTTGAGGGTAAACTGCTAGAATGAGCGGTAAAGATAATGGGGATTTTTGATTTTGAAATACAAATATATAAATAGGATTTATTATCTCTAAGCTGAGAATTGTATTTAGGTAAGTATTTCTTGATTAAAGAAGATTCGAGTACTAATGCTTCTATTTCCGAGTTGACAGTTTTGGTCTCGACACTAGCAATTTGAGAAACTAAAATTTTTGTTTTGGGACCCAGGGCGTCATCACGCTGGAAATACTGCGAAACTCTTTTTCTTAAATTAATGGCCTTGCCAATATAGATAATATCTCCATTTGAGTTTCGATAGAGATAACAACCAGGTGTTGTAGGAAGATTCTTAAGATCGATCACTAGATATATTTTAGCCTAATCTAGTATTAGGTAGTTCAGCCTTGATAATTTCTACTGTTTTAAAAAAATCTTGAAAACCATCTTTATCATCTTGGGTATAGTCTCTTCTTAAAGAAATTGCAATTTTAGAACTACTTAATTTAGTAAATAAACCAGTTTCGGTTAAATAAAAAAATTTTCCCGAGCTAGCTTTAATGTATATGTGAACCCCTTGAAGTTGTGCGGCTTGATCATAAAGTGGATAATCTCTTTCGTTTACAATAGCATCTTTTGTTATAGATTTATTTTCAGTAGTCATATTTAAGCATATTATAGGTTTTTTATTTGTTTGTCAATAATTTACTTAAATATTGACCGGTGTAGGAAGCGGACACCTTGGCAATATCGGCTGGGCTACCGTAGGCAACAAGTTCTCCACCCTTATCTCCTCCTTCAGGACCAAGATCAATCACCCAATCACTATTTTTTATAACATCAAGATTGTGTTCGATGACAACGACGGTGTTGCCCATATCAACGAGACGACGTAAAACTTTAATGAGTTTTTCCACATCATAGAAATGAAGACCGGTGGTAGGTTCATCTAAAATATAAAGAATTTTACCGTTAAATCTTTTGACCAGTTCCCGACTGATTTTTAAGCGCTGGGATTCACCACCAGACAAGGTATTACTCGGTTGACCAAGCTTTAAATATCCGAGACCCACTTCCTGAATGGTGTTTATTTTTCGACTAATACTATTTATATTTTTGAAAAAATCGGCGGCTTCATCAAAAGTCATCTTTAAAATATCAGCAATATTTTTTCCTTTATAAGTCACCTCCAGAGTTTCATCTTTGTAGCGGGTACCATGACACTGATCACAAGTAACGTAAATATCGGGTAGAAATTGCATTTCAATTTTTATTTGTCCTTGCCCTTCACAGGCTTCGCAGCGACCACCCCTAGTATTAAAAGAAAAACGTCCAGCATTAAATCCACGAATTTTGGATTCAGTGGTGGCAGCCATTAGTTTTCGGATATCGTCAAATAATTTGGTATAGGTGGCAGGATTGCTCCGGGGAGTGCGACCGATGGGAGACTGATCAACAAGAAGGACATCGGATAAGTTTTCACAACCTTCGATTTTGTCATACTCGCCAATGGTACCGTAATAAGAACCAAGAGTGGCTTTACGGACTCCACCATATAAAGTATCGTGAACCAGAGTCGATTTGCCAGAGCCGGAAACACCTGTGACCGAAACTAATTTATTTAAGGGAAACTGGACATTGATATTTTTTAGATTCCACTGACGAGCACCAGTAATTTTAACCCCTCCTGCACCTCCCCTTGACAAGGGAGGAAGAAGCGTCTTCGAAACAGGATTAATAACGCGTTTGCCTGATAAATATTGACCGGTAACAGAATCTTTATTTTTCTTTATATCCGAAAGAGAACCCTTCGCCACTACCTCACCACCTTTATTTCCGGCATAAGGGCCAAAATCAACGATATAATCGGCGGATTTAATAACATCGGCATCGTGCTCAACGACAACAACACTGTTGCCGATATTTTTAAGTTTTTGGAGAGTGGCAATGAGGCGATCATTGTCTCTCGAATGTAAACCGATGGTGGGTTCATCTAAAATATATAAAACGCCAGTCAAACCGGTTCCGATTTGAGAAGCAAGGCGGATTCGCTGTGATTCTCCAGAAGAGAGAGTTCCGGCTTCACGCTCGAGGGATAAATAATCAAGGCCAACTGCGAGTAAAAATTCTAAGCGGGAAAATATTTCCCGCGCAATGGCGTCTAAAACTTCTTTTTCTTGAGATGAACCTAGTTTAACTGGTAAATTGTTTATCCATTTAAACAAATTCGCAATCGATAACTGACAAATTTGATAGATATTTTGACCCAATATAGTGACTGAAAGAGCCTCAGGATTTAGACGTGAAGAATGACAAAGAGGACAGCTTTCTTTGATCATGTACTGCTCTAGTTCTTCACGAATAACATCTGAAGGAGAATTAAAATAGCGAGACTCGAGCATTCGTGCCTTCCACTCGGGAAATTTACTTCTATCAATCTGATATTTAGAGCCAAGACCTTTACACTCGCTACAGGCACCCTGGGGCGAATTAAATGAAAAGAGATGAGGCTCAATTGGCGGCAGAGAAATATTACAAACCGGACAAGAGAGATTTTCGGAATATAAGGTTTCCTTTAAATTGGTGGGATTTTCGGGAAAATCAAAGCCCGGATCATCGACCTTGCAAAAAATTACTTGACCGTTGCTAAATTTTAGGGCTAGTTCAACATCATCAATAAGACGACCGTAAAGAGTATCGATATTTTTTAACGACTGCTTTGAGACTGAAACCCGATCACAAACAGCGTCAAGATTATGTTTGTTGGTTTTGACAATTCCAAAATCAGCATAAAGATCAATAATTTTATTATCAATTTTTAGCCATTTAAAACCCTGCTGTCGAAGATTCTCAACCAAACCCCGAAAGTCTCCGGCCTTGTTTCGCACTAGAGGCGAAAGAATTAAAAAGCGATAGGGAGCTGAGGATACTTCCTGTTTTAAGGTATTAATTATTTGAGTAACAATTTGTTTACTGGTTTGAGGCATGACTTCTCGACCGCAATTGGGACAATGAGGATGACCAATACGGGCAAAAAGTAAGCGGAGATAATCATAAATCTCAGTGACAGTACCAACCGTCGAGCGAGGGTTGTGGGAAATAGCTTTTTGATTGATAGCAATTGAAGGAGAGAGACCCTCAATCAGATCTACTTCGGGACGTTTCATGTTTCCCAAAAATTGACGGGCGTAGGAGGATAAAGACTCCATATAGCGACGCTGGCCTTCAGCAAAAAGAGTATCAAAAGCCATTGATGATTTTCCTGAACCAGAAACACCGGTAAAAACAACAAATTTATTTTTTGGAAATTCAAAAGAGACGTTTTTTAGATTATTTTCTCTGGCTCCTTTGACGATGATTTTGTCTAGCATATTTTTGGGCGCCGGCAAGCGTCGCCCCTACATTTCAACATTAAGAGGACAACTGTTTATTATAGATGAAAAGCTTCGGTTTGTCTTCGGGTCAAAAAAATAATAATCTCAATAATCTTCACTCCACCCATAGCTTGAATCAGTAAAATCGATTTTATCAAGATTTGTTCTCTTAATATTGAATTTAATGTTACTTAAGATAATTTCTCTATTATCTTTTAATTTAAGATGTGTGGCTAGAGCTTTACTGACAACAATAAAATTTTCCGGTGATGAAACTTTGTTTGTTATTTTAATCGAGGTTTTACATTTTTGATTATTGGCTGAAATACAACATTGAATTGCCTCTGGATTATCCCAAAGATTAAGGCCATAAATAAAACCGAGGGCATGAGCTTCACTACTACTAACCGCAATAATATTTTTTTTACCTTTAACAATTTTTGAGTTGGCAGTAATTACAAATTGAGTATCATTATTTTGACCAAGATACTTATCGATGACTTTTTGTCTAACATCATTTTCCGTAAAATATTCACTTGTCAGCCCCATGTTTCCATTATCAGTAAAGGATTTTTCAGTTAATTCTATTTCTTTTATTAAGGAATTAATATTAATTTTGATTGTTTTTTTCTCTTTAATGTAATCTTTAAAAAAATCTTTATATACTTTTGGTAAATCGATTTTTTCTTTTGACATATTTTATTTATTATACTGCCTCTAAAAATATTTATAAGGTTTGAATTTCTTTAATTTTGTCTCGGAGCTTGATAGTAAAGAAGTCAGAAAACAAAAAATAGATAGTGATCTAAGGTGATATAATTTACTTTAATGAATAAGCTTCATCTAGAAAAATCAGACTTTTATAGATGTCATGACTGTTTTGCTATCTTCATGCGTTGTGAATTGGTAGAAGGAAGACCACCTGAACATAATGTATCAAATAACCCGAACGAGACGCCATGCTTCGGATCGTGTACAGAGGCTGATATGGTGATTCCTAGAGTTGTTGAATCTCCTTAATCTTATCTCTAAGTTTAATGGCGGATTCAAAATCCATGTCAATGGCGTAGGATCGCATTTCTTTCTTGAGTTTGGAAATATGAGCTTTTCGCTGATTAGGAGTCAAAGAAGTAGAATCGATTTCTAAAAGTGGAGTAATGACGACATTTTTGACATTGGCATCAATTAGGCGAGGGCGAATATTTTTACTGATACTCTGCGGAGTTATGTGATGGTCCTCGTTGTATTTAATCTGAATTTTACGGCGGCGGTCAACTTCTTCGATGGCCTGCTTCATGGCCTCAGAAACGATATCAGCATATAAAATTACGCGGCCGTTGAGATGACGAGAAGCCCGGCCCATAATTTGAATTAGCGAGGAGCGGGAGCGAAGAAAACCCTGACTGCCAGCATCTAAAATAGCGACTAGAGATACTTCGGGTAAGTCAAGACCCTCGCGAAGTAAATTAATCCCAACGAGGACATCAAAATCGCCACTTCTTAATTTATCGAGAATTTCAGTTCTTTCTAAGGTTTCAATATCAGAATGAAGATAAGCCACTTTTAGCGATGTGCCAGTTTTTTTGGGATCTGATAAATAAGTAGCGAGTTCTTCTGACATTTTTTTGGTTAAAGTAATGACTAGAGTTCTTTCTTTTTTAGCAACTCTATTTTTTATTTCTTGAATCAGGTCGGGAATTTGTTTAATACTGGGACGAATCTCGATGGCGGGGTCGACAAGACCGGTGGGACGGATAATTTGCTCGACAATATTATTTTTTGAATCTTCAATTTCAAAAGGAGCGGGAGTGGCTGAAAGATAGAGAGCCAGAGGGATACGCTGATAAAATTCTGTCCAGTTTAAAGGCCGATTGTCATAGGCGCTTTTAAGACGAAAACCAAAATCAACCAGAGTTTTTTTACGAGAATAATCCCCTCCTGACATGGCATTTATTTGAGGAATAGTGGCATGGGACTCGTCAATGACGGTCAAAAAATTATTACCCCAAAGATGATGAAAATAGTCGATTAAAGTGTAAGGAGGGTCACCATTTTGACGACCGGGCTCAAAATAGATGGAATAATTTTCGATACCGTTGACATAGCCAAGCTCCTCGAGCATTTCCATATCATAATCAACCCTTTGACGAAGGCGATGAGCTTCTAAAATTTGGCCCTTTTTTTCAAATTCTTTAACTTCTTGATCACAATCTGCCTTTATTTTGGCAATGATTTTTTTTAAATCTGAGCCTCCAGCACCGACGAATTGCTTGGCAGGAAAAAGTTGATAATTTTGCAGGTCAAACTCATGACCGGAAAAAGGATTGCGCTCCGTAATTTTTGTTATTTTGTTCTCAAAGTCAAATTCTAAAACAATAATCCAATCAGCATAAGAAGGCCAAATTTCAAGAGTCTCTCCTCGAACCCTAAACTGAGCCCGTTTAAATTCCATTTCAGAGCGGATATAAAATAATTTTACTAATTCTTCGAATAGTTGACGTCGATTCCACAAATCACCTATTTTTAGGGTTAAAGTTTTACCGCCAAATTCTCTTGGGTCACCGATGTTGTAGATACAAGAGACAGAAGCAATGACGATATTATCTTTTCCGGTAAATAAATTGGAAGTAGCCTGGAGGCGCAATTTATCAATCAGATCATTGATTTCAACCTCCTTGGCGATATAAGTATCTGAAGCGGGCAGATAAGCTTCTGGTTGATAATAATCATAATAAGAGACAAAATAGGAAACTTTATTTTGAGGAAAAAGCTCTTTGAATTCCTGATAGAGCTGGGCAGCCAAGGTTTTATTGTGAGAAATAATGAGAGTCGGCAGTTGAGTTTTCTGAATAACATTGGCGACAGTAAATGTTTTCCCCGAGCCAGTAACTCCGAGAAGCACTTGCTTATTTACTCCCTCTTGGATATTTTGAGTAAGTTTGCTGATTGCTGCAGGCTGATCTCCGGAAGGCTGAAAATCGGTTGATAATTTAAACTTCACCTCTATATTTTATCAAAGATTCGGGTAATATTTGGGTAAATAATTTGTACTTCTCCGGGCTCAAGGCCAATATAGATTCCATTTCGTCGATCAGTGTCAGGAGTAATTACTTTGTCTTCGGTCAAAGAGACTATCTCCACGGGAATATCTTTATGAATGCTGGGAATTGTACATTGACTATAAGAGTCTTTTATATTTAAACAACAAATGGCGCTGGTTTTCTTATCTGCAGACCACAGTTCAAAGGCAATAGTTTCACCGGAGATTTGATTTATCTGACAAAATCTTATATCGGCATTTTTAAAAGAAGGACTATTTCTAAAATCAAATAATTTTTGATAAAATTTTTCAACCTCGGGATTATTATTTTCATTTGGAAATCGAGAAATTTGCATGGGGGGACGGATTTTCCAACCATTTTCCTGACCCTGGTTTACAATAAACATGGTATCAGGCACAATAGCTGCCAGAAAAGCCGCTGCCCGAGCTATTTTTTCTCCGAGACTTTTAAACGATCTTTCCTCGTCGTGATTTTCAATATAGAGGGCGCTTCGACAGGGGCTTTTTTTGCTTCTTGAATTTAAAAGATCATAAAGATGGTTTTTTAAATCAGGAGAAGATCGAATTATATCTTTATAAAAGCGATCATCATAAAGATAATCAAAATATTGAGATAAATAATCATGATCCCAGTAGACTTCACCAATAAATTTAAAATCTTGATTGATTTTATTTTTGATTAAAGGAATATTTTCCGCCCAAAATGAATGGTCATTTAAATATTTTTTTTGCTCGACGCTTAGAGTCCAACCCCAGGTGTGAAGAAAGGTGCCGGAATCAAGGAGCATCGCCATATCACAGCGAACTCCATCAGAGTGAGAGGCAAGATTTTGCAGAATTTCGGACATGTACTGGTGAACTTCTGGTAGGGCATAATTTAACTGCAAGGTATCCGCCCAAGAAGGAAAATTAGGATCCTTGCCATGAGCCAGATAATAAGTATTTTGATCCTGGGCAGAGACTGGATAATAAAAATCAGAACTTGATTGATACTGTTGCTCACTTCCTTGGATAAAGTATTCCGGATGAGTTTTGGCGAGCGCAGAGTCAAGAGCGAGATGGTTTGGGACGAAATCAATAATTACTTTTTTATTATTTTCATGCAGATAATTAACCATTTTGTCCCAATATTCCCAATTTTCTGCAATTGAAGAACTGGGTGAATACTCAGGAATAGCAAAGGGTGAAGCGGCCACATCTTTGTCTGGATCTAAATCTGGCAGGGCATAGCGGGACTGAAAAGACCATTTTTTGGCGTGCTGCTGACTGGCCTCACTTGGCTTATAAATTCCCATAAACCAAAAATAATCATATCTATCAAATAAAGGCTGCCACTCTTTCTCAGGAATTTTATCGATAGTTATAGGAGTCTCGTATTTTTTAGAAAGCTGGTTTAGCCAAAGGCGGGTATTGATTAAATATAGACAAGGGTGTTCTTTAACCAAAGTTTCTGGTTTTGATAATGATTCGGGATTCATAAAATTAAATCTTTTTAGAGTGTAAATGAAATATGGAATTTAATAAAGCGACTCTAGATATTTGTAATAAATTAATTTATAGTTTAGTAATAATGCTTACAAAAATATGGAGTGCGGCTAATTACGGACTTGAGGCAGTCCAAATTGAAACTGAGGTTAATGTCGCCGAAAAAGGTTTTCCGGGATTTACAGTCGTCGGTCTCGCTAGCAAAGCAGTTGAAGAAGCCAAGGAAAGAGTCAAAACAGCGATAGTAAATTCAGAAATGGAATTTCCGACTGCAAAAATTACCGTAAATTTAGCTCCGGCCGATTTACCCAAGGAGGGAGCTTGTTATGATTTACCGATAGCAGTGGGAATACTAGCGTCAAGTGGACAAATAGAGTTACCCAAGGAAAGGGCTTATTTTTTTGGCGAGTTGTCTCTTGATGGCAGCCTGCGCCACTCTAGAGGAGTATTTTTACTGGCGATACTGGCCAAGGAAAAAGGAGTCAAAAAAATTTATGTCCCCAGACTTTGCGCCAATGAGGCCGTAGTGGTTGAGGGAATTGAAGTCTATCCAGTTGATAATTTAACTAATCTAATTAAACATCTTAGAGGCAATAAATTAATTAATGCTTTAAATTATGTTGAAAGTAAGGAACTTTTAGATGAAGCTTTGGTTCAGTTTGATTTTTCCGAAATTCTGGGACAAGAATCGGCTAAAAGAGCTTTGGAGATTGCGGCGGCTGGAGGACACAATATTTTTTTAATTGGACCTCCTGGTTCAGGAAAGACAATGCTTTCGCGAGCTCTACCTGGAATATTACCTCCCCTATCAGAAGCAGAGAGCCTAGAAGTGACAAAAATTTATTCAATAACGGGAAATATTCCGCCAGGCGGATCTCTAATTAGAAACAGGCCCTTTAGATCTCCTCACCATACCACTTCGCAAGTAGGACTAATTGGAGGCGGGAGTAACCCAAGACCGGGGGAAATTTCTCTTTCACACCGAGGAGTGTTGTTTATCGATGAATTTCCAGAAGTGTCGAGAATGAGCCTTGAAGCATTAAGACAACCCCTCGAAGATGGTTATGTTTGTATTTCCAGGGCCTCGGGCTCGGTTTCATTTCCCTGTCAATTTATGCTGGTAGCAGCGGCCAATCCTTGCCCGTGTGGCTACCTTGGAGATGAAAAAAAGGAATGTAAAT
>JAQVSW010000074.1 GCA_028700345.1 Candidatus Shapirobacteria bacterium
ATCCCCCTGATCCACATCACAAAACACCAGTCTTAATTTTCCATCTGGAATTGACAAATATAGTCCCCAAATTATTAAAAATAATCCCAAAATGAGTATTTTAAATTTTATTTTTTTCATACCAGTAGACGCCAATTATTAAATACCACCCCAGTAGCATCATCCAGTTGAATTGAAAATTAAGCTGTGCCCAGCTCCATTTTCCCGTCACTTCCACCACTTCGATTAAATACCTCAGCATCGGATAACTCAGACTCAAAATCACTCTCCCCATTCCCTCCCAAAGCAGCCCCATCAAACTTCCCCAAAAACCAATAATAGTTATCGCTTCAACCAAAAAAAGTACCCCTAAATTAATCACCGGTGTTAGCAGTGATATTTTTCCAAAAAAGATTGATAGTATCGGCAAAACAAAAAGACTCACCCAAATTGTACTCTTAACCATTCCCTCTTTTTGGCTCAGAAGAACTCCCAAAAAAGCGGCCACCGACAGCCAAAAACTTATTTCCGTAAATATCTTAAAATCCGCCAGAAACATGATTAAAACCACCAAAAATAGAGCCCGACCACTCTTAAATTGTCGTCCGAGCAGCTGGGCCCAGTAGTAAATTGCCAAAAACAAGACTGCCCTCACCACCGGTATCTGCCAGCCGACCAGGTTGACATAGAGAAGAACAATTCCCCCACCAGCCCCAATTGCCATTTTTCTTCCCATTAATTTAGCCAGATTTTCAATAATTCCTCTCCCAATAATCATTAGATTGGCACCACTCACAACCACGATATGAACTAGACCCGTATTTTTTAACAGGTTATTTAAATCCTTAGAAATCAGTCCCTTTTCTCCCCAGACCATTCCCGCCAGTAGTCCCGCCTCCCCAGAAGGCAATGCTCTTTGAATTACGCCTATCAAATCCTGCCTCTTTATAAACTTATATATCAAAATCCAGACAATTAGCACTAAACATATCTCTTTAAATTTTAATTTTGTCTTTAATTTTTTCATATGTTTTAACTCCAATTCCGGGTACCGCCATTATTTCCTCTTTGCTTTTAAAACCTTCTGTTAGACGGCGATAATCAATTATCTTTTGCGCCGTTACCGGACCAATCGCCGGCAGTACTTCCAGCTCTAATTTCGAAGCTAAATTTATATCCACAATTACTTCCACGACTTTTTCCTTTTTTTCCACTTTCCCAAAGCTATTTTCACCACTAGCCTCTTCAATTATTTTCATTTTTATCCCCAGTCCCACCACTATTAAAACTAAACCCAAAACAATAATTAAATCCTTAAATGTAATTTTTTTTACAAAATTATAGTTCACATCAAAAATATAACATGTATAATTTAATTAATGTCAACTGCCTCAAAAATTCTTTACTTCTTTCTTCCTCTTTTATTCGCTTTTTTAATTCATCAGTCAGAAAACCTGACTCCTTTTTTGCCCCAAATTATTGCCCTCACCTCTCTAATTATTGTTTTACTTTTAATTTTTGCTCAGCGTTTTTTTATCCCTCCAGTTGTTTTTATTCTTAATTTAATCGTCCTTTCTACTGGCGCTATCTCTTCCTTTTTGTTTTTTCTTATCTACTTTCTTCTCTTTTCTCTTTCTTTTCAAAGTCAGCCTAGCCTCAGTCTTATCTATTCTTTAATCACTATCATTTTTTATAGTACCAGTCTCAGTTCAACCACCTCTTTTATTCAGCTTTTTTCTTTACTTTTAATTACTCCCCTAACCTATTTTATTTCCCACCAGCAGGAAAGTTCTCAAAAAACCGAATCAATACTAACAGAGGACGAAACCGACTTTCTTCTTTGGATTTCTCTTCACTTAAAATCCTCTCTAAGGGAAATTATTTCTCTTTCCGACAATCCTAAAATTGACAAAATTGCCAAAGATCTGCTCAAAAATTCAGCTAAGCTAAGTCGTTCTATTGACCAAAAATCCGATGAAATTTAAATATTTTATATTTTTTGTTTTACTATTTTTCTTCCTTTGTCTCACCATAGCCTTTAACGCCGGCGGATCCATTATTCACGCTCAACACTTTACCTCCGAATCTTATATTATTGACTGGGGAAATTTCAATCTTACCTCAGGTCGAAAAACATCTGTCAATTATCGTCTCACTGACACCGTTGGCCAAAATGCTCCTGGTCTTTCCGAGGGCGATAGTCTCAGGATCAAAGCCGGTTTTCAATATATCTATGATATGTCTAGTGCCATTTCCTTTACTATTGATAAATTAAATATCGATTTTGGCACTCTCGTCCCCGGTATTGGCGTTACCGATACTAATCTTTTAACCGTCACCACTCCCTCTGGTCGTGGTTATCAAATAATGGCCCAGCAAAATCATCCTCTCTGGATTAATTCTAGTAATTTCATTCCCAACACTACTTGTGATTTAGATGACTGTACTGCCACTCTTTCCACTCCCTGGACCACTAGCAATAAATATGGTTTTGGCTTCAATGTCACTGGCATCGGCGCTACTGCTTATTTCACCAATTCAACATATTTTCGCCCCTATGCTGATTTCTCCCAAAATCAAGAATCAGTCGTTATCGCCTCTGAATCTTCACCGGTCAAGGACAGGCAGGCTACTATCACTTACCGAGTTTTAGTTTCTGCCTTTCAAGCCGCCGGCAAATATGAAAACTACATCACTTATACTTTAGTTCCCCGTTATTAATATGGCCGCATTTAATCTCACACTAGAACCAGCTCAAATTGAAATCACCCTAAAACCTAATGCTGTTTTTACGCAGGCTTACAATATTACCAATAATTCTACTAGCCCCCTCATTCTTTACTCATCAGTCTCAGCTTGGCTCCCTTCCGACAATCAAGGTGGAGTCCATTATCTTGACACTATCGACTCACCTTTAATTTTTTCTCTCTCTAATACTAATCTTAAACTCGGCCAGGACTTTACTCTCAGACCTGGCCAAAAAAAACAATTAGTTTTAAAAATAGTAAACCCCTCAAGTGAAATAAAAGATTACTATTTAACTTTTTTTATCAGTCAAAAACCTTTAACTCAGGATCAAGATGGACAGCAAAATTTAGCCAAAATTGGTTCCCATCTATTAATTAGTACCAACAAAGACTCAAATGCTCTCTCTAATTTAGCCATTTCACAGTTAAACATTACTCCTAAAATTAAAGATATTTTTATTCCTCTAACCATCAGTGGTGAAATTACTAATCAGGCGCAGCACTATAGTCAAATTAATGGAAAGCTCTCTATTTATAAAAATAAACAGCTTATTTTGGAGCAAAATTTATTTCCCTATACCATCATCCCCCAGCACTCTCGTTTGCTTAAATGTTTAAATTCTGAAAATGAAGCTGCTCCCTGCTTTTTAAAAATCCCTGTCTGGCCAGGTAAATATCAGGGTCTTATCACTCTAAATGGCAACGCCACTAAATACGAATATCCTTTTTCTTTCTTTGTTTTTCCCTACACTCTCACTATTTTTATT
>JAQVSW010000012.1 GCA_028700345.1 Candidatus Shapirobacteria bacterium
CTATTTTTGTGCTATTATCGGATAAATTATCGAAAAACATTTTTTTGCTATCATTTGGCCTCACTTTCATCTTGCGAATCTGAGGTCTTACTGATACAATTCTAAAGCGTTTTTCGCTACAATTATATTGTTATTAATTTTCCGCGGAAAGCGGATTTTTTACAAAAAATAAACATATGGCAGACGTCTATCAAAGAAACAAACCGCACGTTAATGTCGGTACTATTGGTCATGTAGACCATGGAAAAACTACCTTAACAGCGGCTATTACAAAAATTCAGGGTAATGCAAAATCATACGCTGATATTGCTAAAGGAGGCACCGTTCGCGATGCCAATAAAATTGTTACTATTGCTATTTCTCACGTCGAATATGAGAGTGAAAAAAGACACTATGCCCATATTGACTGTCCTGGGCATGCCGATTATGTCAAAAACATGATTACTGGTGCCGCTCAAATGGATGGTGCTATTCTCGTTGTTTCGGCTCCTGATGGTCCTATGCCTCAAACTCGTGAGCACGTTCTTCTTGCCAAGCAAGTTAACGTTCCTGCTTTAGTCGTCTTTTTAAATAAAGTCGATCTTGTCACCGATGCTGAATTTTTAGATTTAGTTGAAATGGAAATTAGAGATCTGTTAACCAAATACGGCTATCCAGGTAGCGAAATCCCCATTATTCGCGGTTCGGCTCTTAAAGCTCTAAATGGTGATGCTGAAGGAATTGAATCCATTAAGAAATTAATGGAAGCTCTCGATACTTATATTCCTGAACCAGTTCGTGAACTTGATAAACCTTTTTTAATGCCGATTGAAGACGTCTTTTCGATTAAAGGTCGCGGCACTGTCGCTACCGGTAGAATTGAGCGTGGTCTTGTCAAAATCAACGATGAAGTTGAAATTGTCGGTCTTAGAGACACTAAAAAAGTCGTGGTGACTGGAGTTGAAATGTTCCACAAACAGCTTGAACAAGGTCAAGCTGGCGACAATGTTGGTCTTCTTCTTCGAGGTATCGAAAAAGACGATATTGAACGTGGTCAGGTTTTAGCCAAAATTGGCACTATTACTCCTCATACCGAATTCAAAGCCGAAGTTTTACTTCTTAAAAAAGAAGAAGGTGGTCGTCATACCCCAATTTTTGCTGGTTATCGACCCCAAGTCTTTATTAGAACCACTGACGTCACCGGTGAAGTCATTCTTCCCGATGGTGTGGAAATGGTTATGCCAGGTGATAATGCCCATGTTACCATTAAATTAATAAAAGCTGTTGCCATGGAATCAGGTTTCCGTTTCGCTATCCGCGAAGGAGGCCTAACCGTTGGTGCCGGTGCTATCACTGAAATTATTAAATAAAAATGAAAGGCACCCGAATTCGCATTAGACTTAAATCTTTTGACCACCGCCTCATCGACGAGGCGGCGGTCAAGATTGTTGAGGCTGCGATTACCGCTGGTGCTTCTGTTCAAGGTCCTATTCCTTTACCTACTGCCCGTAAACTCATTACAGTTTTAACCAGTCCTCATACCGACAAAAACGCTCGTGATCATTATGAAATTTTGACTCATAAACGTTTAATTGATATCTTCAGTACTAATCTCCGGACTGTTGACAGTCTTCAACACCTTGACCTACCTTCAGGAGTTTCAGTTGAAGTCAAAATGTAATTACCACTATGATTTCCGGATTTTTAACTCAAAAAAAATACATGACCAGTCTTTTTTCCGAGGACGGTAAAAGAATTGGTGTCACTGTTTTAGAGGCTAAACCCTTGACTGTTAATCGTCTTCGAAGTAAAGACAAAGATGGTTATGAAGCTCTTCAGCTAAAAACTCATAAAAATAAATTAATAGAATTTAAATCAACAAGTGAGATTAATCCAGACTTAAAGACTGAGATCACTATTGATACTGTTTTTTCTCCTGGTGACAAGGTTTCCGCCACTAGTAATAGCAAAGGTCGTGGATTTGCTGGTGTTATCAAGCGCCACGGTTTTCATCGTCAACCTGTCACTGGTGGTCAATCAGATAGGGTTCGTGCCCCTGGTTCTATTGGTGCTCAGACTCCTGGAAAAGTAATTAAGGGTAAAAAAATGCCTGGCCACTTTGGTAATAAAAAAGTTACTGTCTCCAATTTAAAAATTTTTAAAGTTGATAAAGATCAGCACCTCCTTTATGTCGCCGGTGCTGTTCCTGGTCATATCAATTCCTGGGTTGTTATTTCAAAATTGTAAAATATATGGTCAAAACAGTTAACTCAAAAAAAATAATCTCCCCCAGAGTGACAAAGGCTCCTCGCTTGCCAGCCAAATCAACTTCAAATAAAAAAGTTACTTTGTATAATCTTAAAGCAGAAAAAATAAAAGAGATTACCTTACCCTCTGCCTTTTTCGAAGCAAAAATAAACGACAACTTAATTGCCCAGGCTATCAAAATTTATCTTCACAATCAGCGCGGTGCTCATGCCGTTGCTAAGCATCGAGGAGAAATAGCCGGGACTACTAAAAAAATGTATGCCCAAAAGGGCACTGGCCAAGCTCGTCACAGTACCGCCAAGGCTCCTCAATTCGTCGGTGGTGGTTCAGCTCATGGTCCCAGAGGCAATCAAAAAACTCCCATGCGTCTATCTCAAAAATTACGTCAAGCTGCCTTAAAATCGGTCTTATCTAAATTCGCCCAAAATAAATTAATTTTAGTAATTGATAAATTATCGATTATTGATCCCAAAACTAAATCAGCTTCAACCTTTATTGGAAAATTAGAAAAGCAAATCGAATCGTTGGCAAATAGCCGCAAAATTGGTATCATAACCAGTCGCTCTTTTGATAGCGTTAATCGCGCTTTTGGAAATATTCCCGACATTAAATTAATCTCAGTTAAATCACTCAATAGTTACGATTTATCGAGACAAAATTATTTAATTTTTACTGCTGCTGCTTTAAAACAATTATCTAAATAAATTATGATTATTAAAAGGCCTCTCGTCACCGAAAAAGCTATCGCTGCCCAATCAATTGGGAAGTATTATTTTGTCGTTGATAAGAAAGCTAATAAAAATCAAGTTGCCGTCGAATTTAAATCGTTATTTGGTATCACTCCTCTAAAAGTAAATCTATTTATTATTAAAGGAAAGGTAAAGACTAACTGGAAAACTCGCAGTCCCATCGTTCACTCTGATCGTAAAAAAGCCATTGTTACTATTAAAAAAGATCAAAAAATTGACCTTTTAACATTAAAAAATGAAAAATAGATTATTAACTATCAAGAAAAAACGTAGTGGTCGTGACTCTCAAGGTCATGTTTCTACTCGTCATCGTGGTGGTGAGCACAAGCGTTTTCTTCGTTTAATCGACTGGAAAAGAAATAAAATTGATATTAAAGCCAAGGTTACCGCCATTGAATACGATCCTAATCGTAGCGCCAACATTGCTTACTTAAGTTATGAAGACGGCTCTAAATCATATATTTTAGCCACTGCCAATCTAAAAATTGGTGATATTGTTGTCTCTTCCAACAAAGCTCCCATTAAGGAGGGGAATAGATTACCATTAAAAAATATTCCGGTTGGTACTCCCATCAACTGTTTAGAATTTCAAGCTGGTCGTGGAGCTCAAATAATTAAATCAGCTGGATCTGCCGCCTTTATTCAATCAATTGATGTCAACAAAGTTACCGTAAAATTACCTTCTGGTGAGCTACGTCTATTTCCAGGAGATGCCTGTGCTACCATCGGTCAAATTGGCAATGCCGAACATTCAAATATTAAACTTAAAAAAGCGGGCGATTCTCGTCATCGTGGTATTCGTCCCGCTGTTCGAGGTGTGGCTCAAAATCCCCATTCTCATCCACATGGAGGCGGTGAAGGTCGATCTAGTATCGGGATGAATCCCAAGACTCCTTGGGGTAAGCCAGCCATGGGTAAAAGAACCAGAAAACATAAAAAAGCCTCAAATAAATTAATTATTCAAAGAAGAAAAAAGTAAACTATGGCTAGATCGTCAAAAAAAGGTCCATACATTGATGCTAAATTAGTCAAAAAAACAGCGGCTAATCACGACTCAAGTTCTATTAAAACCTATGCTCGAAATAGTCAAATCTCTCCCGATTTTGTCGGTCATCACTATTCTGTTCACAATGGTCATAAATTTATTGAAGTCTATGTTACCGAAGACATGGTTGGTCACCGTTTTGGCGAATTTGCCCTAACTAGAACCTTTAAAGGACATGGTCGGGTAGTCAAGAGAGTTATTGAAAAAACTTAAAAATATGGCAAAAGAAATTACCAAAAAAACTCCTATTAAGAAAACAGTCGTAAAAAAGGTTGCTCCTAAAAAAGCCACAGAGACTCCTATTATTACTACACCTGAATTTAAATTATCAAAATATACCGATAAAAATATAAAAATATCTCCTCGCAAACTTCGTCTCTTAGCCACTTCAATCAAAAAAATATCACCCGAAGTAGCCTTAACCAAATTGTCTTTAACCAATACCAAAGCGGCCCGAGTTTTAGCTTCAGCCCTTAAAACCGTCATTTCTGTTGCCAAAAATAATTATAATTTAATTCCCCAGACTCTTAAATTTGAATCAATTACCGTCAATGAAGGTCCCAAAACCAAACGTATGGATAAATCTCACGGCTCACATTTTGCCAGGGGTATAATCATCAAACGTCATAGCTTTTTAACCATAATCGTTAAAGGTCAAATTAAAAAATAATTTATGGGTCAAAAAATTAATCCAATTGCTTTCAGGCTTAAAACTACCTCCACTTCTCCCGAGTGGCAGTCTTCTTGGTATGCTAGTAAAACCAAATACAAAGAGCTTCTTCTTGAAGATTATAAAATTCGACAGGTTTTACAAAAGAAATTATCTTCTGCTGGTATTGTCGCTATTCGCATTGAACGTTCAGCTAAAAAAATTAAACTCATTTTAATTGTTTCTCGTCCAGGTCTCGTCATTGGTCGTGGTGGTAAAGAACTCGAAGCCACAAAAGCTGAAGTTCAAAAAATAATTGGTAAACAAAAATCTAAGACCAATATTGATATTCAGGTTGAAGAATTTAAAAACACCGATTTATCAGCCAAATTAATTGCTGAAAAAATCTCTTTTCAGCTCGCCAAGCGCATGCCTTACCGTCGAGTTGTTCTTTTTGCTATCGAAAAGGCCATGACAGCTGGGGTAAAAGGAATTAAAGTAATTCTCTCTGGACGTATCAATGGTGCCGAAATTAGTCGTCGAGAAAAATTTCACCAAGGCCAAGTTCCTCTAAGTACCATTAAAGCCAGAATCGATTATGCCGAAGTTCCCTGTCTAACCCGATCCGGATATATCGGGGTTAAAGTTTATCTTTGTTTAACTCAATAATATGTTACAACCATCTCGTACTAAATACCGAAAGCAATTTCGAGGTCGAATGAGAGGTAATTCTCAGGGCAATTTAGTTGCCTTTGGCGAATATGGCTTAAAAGCTATGACTTGCGGCTGGATTACTAGCAATCAGATTGAAGCTGCTCGTCGGGCTATTGCCCATGCTACCAAGAGAAATGGTCGTATTTGGATCCGTATTTTCCCAGACAAGCCCTTTACTCAAAAAGGCGCTGGAGCCCCTTTGGGTGCTGGTAAAGGTGATGTCAAGGGTTATGTCGCGGTTATCCGTCCTGGTAGAATTTTATTTGAAGTTACCGGTATTACTGAGCCAGAAGCTCACGAAGCCCTTAGATTAGCTGCCGCCAAATTACCAGTTATTACCAAAGTAGTTAATAGAAAATAATTTACTAAAGATTTTATGAAAAAAACTGATAAAATTGCCTACAAGCAAAAAACAAAAGAAGAATTGATTACTAATTTGGCTGATCTTCGAAAGAAATTGATGGAAGCCAAGAGTAAACAATATTTAGGCAATCAAAAAGATACTTCTATTTTTAAAAAAATTCAGTCAGAAATCGCCTTAATTTCGACATTAATTAATCAAAATGACAGATAAAGTAAATCCTAAAACTGGCAAAATTTTTACCGGCATTGTTGTCTCTGACAAAATGGCCAGTACTATTGTCGTCTCCCTGTCCTATACTTTTCGTCATCCTCTTTATCAAAAAATTGTCAAGAAAAACAAAAAAATTTACGCCGAAAATAATCTCAAAGCCAAAACCGGCGATACTGTCAAGCTTCGCGAAACAAGACCTCTTAGCAAACTCAAAAGATTTACTACTTTAGAAATTATTAAATCAGGTACAGCCCAGTAATATGTTACAACTAAGAACTCGTCTCAAACCAGCTGATAATTGCGGAGCCAAATCTCTCGAGATTATGCATATCTATATTGGTTCCAAACATAAGCAGGCTGGAATTGGTGATACAGTTCTTGCTGTTGTCAAAGAAGCTATGCCCAATGGTCTGGTCAAAAAGAAAGAAAAAGTCAAAGCTGTAATCGTTCGCACCAAAAAAGAATTGGGTCGCACCGATGGTTCTTATATTCGTTTTTCAGATAATGCCTGCGTTATTATTGATTCTCAAAAAAATCCCAGAGGCACCCGTATCTTTGGTCCAATAGCCCGGGAAATAAAAGACGCTGGTTATACCAAAATTGCTTCTATGGCCAAGGAGGTTTATTAATATGAAAATTCAAAAAGGTGATAAAGTTGAAATTTTAATCGGTAAAGATAAGGGTCGTAGTGGCGAAATTATTAAAGTTTTTGCCAAAAGCGAAGAAATAGTTGTCAAAGGTCTAAATTTATTCAAAAAACATTTAAAACCAACTCAAGGTCAAAAGGGTGGCATCATTGAAAAAGAAAGACCGATAAAAGCCAGTAAAGTAATCTTAATTTGCCCCAGCTGTGGCAAAAAAGTTCGTGTTGCCTACCAAATTGACAAAAATGGTGATAAATCTAGAATTTGTCGCAAATGTAAATCTATTATTATGCCGAGTAAAAAATAAATCATATGATGTCACCTTATCTTAAAGAAATTAATCAAAAACTAACTCAAACACTCGGGATTAAAAACCCCAATGCTTTACCCAAGTTAACCAAAGTCGTTATCAACTATCGTGTTTCCGAGGGTAGGGAAAGCAAAGAGCTTTTAGCCGCGGCTGAAAAAGAATTAATGGCTATTACTGGTCAAAAACCTCGCTTAACCCGTTCAAAAAAATCAGTCGCTGCCTTTAAACTTCGTGAGGGGGAATCTCTTGCCTACAAAGTGACCCTCCGCTCAAGTCGGATGTATGATTTTATTAATAAACTTTTTAATCTAGTTTTACCTCGTCTTCGTGATTTTAAGGGTTTACCTTTAAATTCTTTTGATCAGCAGGGTAATTATTCGCTCACAATTCGTGATCAAACCTATTTTTCAGAAATAGATCTCGATGCCATCAATAAAATTCGTTCTCTTGAAGTCACTCTTTGTATATCTTCTTCTTCAATTGAAGAGTCAAAAATGTTATTATCCACCCTGGGATTTCCCTTTCAAAAATAAATATGGCTACCACTGCAAAAAAAGTTAGAGAACTAAAAAAATTAAAGTATTCTGTGCGTTATCACAATCGCTGTCAGCTTTGTGGTCGACCTAGAGCATATATTCGTCTTTTCGGACTTTGTCGTTTATGTTTTAGAAAATTAGCCAACACTGGCGCCCTCCCTGGGGTCAAAAGAGCCAGCTGGTAAAACTATGATCAATTCTCTCTCTTGTGACTTATTAATCAGAATTAAAAACGGTAGTCGGGCTGGCCGCAAAAGTATTTCCGCCCCCTTATCAAAATATTCTGTTTCTATTCTGGAAAAACTTAAAAAATACGGATTTATCGCTGATTTTACTCTTGATCCAAAAGAAAGAATTATTTCTATTTCTCAGCCTCGAATTCAAGATTTAGAAATTTATTCTCGACCTTCTCGCCGTCTTTATTGCACTTCTACTTCAATTCCTTGGGGAAAAACTCCTAATTCATTAATAATTATTTCCACTTCCAGTGGTCTTCTTTCTCAAAAAGAAGCCGTCGTCAAAAAACTTGGCGGGGAATTGGTTGCTGAAATTTGGTAAATATCTATGTCACGTATTGGTAAACAAATTATTACTATTCCCGAAAATGTCACTGTTAAAAGTGAAGCTTCTCAAGTTACGGTCACCGGTCCTCAAGGGACACTTAGTCTCTCTATTCCCTCTAAAATAAATGTTGCCATTGAAAATAATCAAATAAAAGTTACTCGAGCTGCTGAAGATAAGCAAACTCGTTCCAATCACGGGACTTTTAGGGCTCATTTAAATAATATGGTCAGTGGAGTTGTCACTCCCTGGACAAAAGAGCTAGAAATTCGTGGTACTGGGTACAAAGCTTCAGTTTCAGACAATAAATTAACAGTACTGGCTGGTTATATTCATCCCGTTATAATCTTGGCTCCCGAGGGTATTACTATTACTGTCAGTGAAGAAAACAAAATTATTGTTTCCGGTACTGATCGTGAAAAAGTCGGTCAAGTTGCCAGCAATATCCGAAAAATTCGTCCCCCAGAACCTTACAAGGGCAAGGGTATTCGTTATCTAAATGAGTTTATTAAGTTAAAGGCCGGTAAAACCGCTAAAGCCTAAAAATTATATGACCACTCTAAATAAAAGCAAAACTAGACGTCTTCGTCGAGTTCGCGGTAAATTATCTCAAAATATTACTGTCCCTCGACTTTCAGTTTTTCGTAGCAATTGTCATATCTGGGCTCAAATAATTGACGATAAACACGGTAAAACCCTTGTTTCTGCTTCCACTAAAACCGAAAAAACAAAAGGAACTAAATCCCAGCAGGCTAAAGCTGTTGGTCTCGCTATAGCTAAACTGGCCGATGCAAAAAAAATTACCTTTATTAGATTTGATCGTGGTCTCTATCGTTACCATGGCCGGGTAAAAGCTCTAGCCGAGGGAGCCAGAAACGGAGGTCTAAAATTTTAAAAAATTATGTATCAAGATAGAGAAGAAAAAATAGTTAGTGAATTTACCGACAAAGTCGTTGAAATTAAACGTGTCTCTAAAAAAACTAAAGGGGGTAATCAAATTTCTTTTACCGCTTTAGTTGTCACTGGAGACAAGAAAAATCGAGTTGGCGTTGGTCATGGTCGAGCTAAAAGTGTGGCTGATGCTATTCAAAAAGCTATTAATCGTGGTCGAAAATCATTAATCGAAGTCCCTATTGTCAATGGCACTATTCCCGCTTCGATTAAATTAAAATTTAAAGGGGCAGTTATTTTGCTTCGACCAGGTAAAGAGGGGAGTGGCCTAATTGCTGGCGGTCCTATCCGTTCCGTGGTTGAATTGGCTGGAATCAAAGATATCGTTAGTAAAATAATTGGTTCAAAAAATAAATCAATCAACGTTTGGGCGACTATTAAAGCATTAGAGATTCTTAAAAAATAAAAATGGACATATTATCAAACCTTAATAAAACTACTACTAAACAGTCAAAACGTGTCGGTCGCGGTATTGGTTCTGGTGTTGGTGGACATACGACTGGACGTGGTGCCAAGGGAGATAATGTTAGAGGTCATGGCAAATTAACTTTTGATGGAACTAAAATTAAAAAAGGCTGGTTAAAAAGATTACCACTCCTTAGGGGAAAACATCGTTTATTACCTTCAGATGATACTTATATAGTTTCCTTAACCCAAATTAATTCTTGGTTTAAAGCTGGTGAAACTGTTGAGAAAAAAACTATTTTCGAAAAAATTCTTAGAACTACTAAAAGAGATCTAACCAAAAAAATAAAAGTCTTATCGACTGGCGATCTTGATAAAAAATTAACTTTTAAAGGCCTAGAACTTTCCGAGAAAGCGTCTTCAAAAGTATTGGCTTCAGGTGGTAAGATAGAGTCATGAATTATCTGGCAAAATCTCTTTCTCTGTATAAAGAAGGTCTAAAAGCTCCATTACTTCGTAAAAAGATTTTATTTACTCTCGGTATTTTAATTCTCTTTCGCCTCATTGCTCATATTCCTGTTCCCGGAGTAAATCTGGCTCTCTTAAAATCTTTTTTTGCTCAAAATCAGCTCCTCTCTCTTTTAGACATTTTTTCTGGTGGTACTCTTGCCAATTTTTCTATAGCGGCCTTAGGATTAAATCCTTATATTAATGCCTCGATTATGCTCCAGCTTTTGGGTTTTGTCATTCCCGAGCTAAAGGAACTTCAAAAAGAAGGGGAGTATGGTCAGGCCAAATTAAATCAGTACACCCGCATTATCACTATTCCTCTTTCTATCTTTCAATCTCTTGGGATGTACGGTATTTTAAAATCTCAAAACATTATTGCTCAGCAATCAATTTTGGTCGTTATTGCCTTAATTGCTTCCATGGTTACTGGCACCATGATTATGATTTTTTTGGGAGAACTTATAAATGAATTTGGAATCGGCAACGGTATTTCTGTTATGATTTTTGCTGGAATTATTTCTCGTTTACCCATTTCCGCCATTCAATCTCTTAGTTTAGCTGATTTTTCTAATCCCGAGACTTTATTTAATTTAATTTTGTTTTTAGCCATAGCCGTAGCGATTATCTTCGCTGTAGTTACTATCGAAGAAGCTGTTTTTAGGATTCCAGTCTCCTATGCCAAAAGAGCTCAAACGACCTATCTTCCTATAAAAGTTAATGTCGCCGGAGTTATGCCTATTATTTTTGCTGTCTCTCTAGTTTCTTTGCCTTCTCTTTTAGGTCAAGCCCTCAGTCGTGTTGGAAATCAAACTATTGCTAATCTTGCCCGAGGCTTATCTTCCGCCTTTAGTGGAACCAGTGTTCTTTATTTAATTACTTATTTTGTCATGGTTGTCGCCTTTACTTTTTTCTATTCAACAGTAGTCTTTAAACCAAAAGATGTCGCCGAAGAGCTTCGTAAATCAGGCGGTTTTATCCCCGGAATTCGTCCTGGAGTGGCTACTGAAAAAAGACTTGAATACTTGCTTTACAGAGTTGTTTTTATTGGAGCTTTCTTTTTAGCTATGATTGCTGTTATTCCTTCAATTATTCAAAAAGTTACAGGAATCACTTCTCTCAGTATTGGAGGAACCTCAGTCCTCATCGTTGTCTCTGTTATTTTGGAATTAAATCGTAAAATTGAAAACGTTGTTCAAATGTATAATTACGATAAACTAACTTATTAAAATGCCATTAAATCTTTTTATCATTGGCCCGAGCGGCTGCGGCAAATCAACTCAAGCTAAATTAATCGCTGGGAAATATAATTTATCCCATTTATCAATGGGCCAGCTTCTTCGCGATGAAATTGCGGCTGGTAGCGGTTTTGGCGACGAAGCAAAATCATATCTCGATAATGGAAAGCTTGTTCCTGACGATCTAATTTTTGATATTTTAATTGCCAAATTAAATACCTTAAACAATCAAAATTTTATTATCGATGGTTTTCCCAGAGTCTTAAATCAAGGCAAATATATGGAATTTTATCTAAAGAAAAAAGATTTACCCTTTTCCCTGCTAATTCATCTTAGTGTAACCTTCGAAGAAATAACAGCCAGACGTGCCAAACTTGGCTCTGAATTTCAAGACGAGAACAGAACCGACAATAATCCGGAGGCTATTGCCTCTCGTCAGCAATTTTACGATGATGGCATTACCCCTATTCGTGAATACTTTGAGTCCAAGGGCCTTTTTGTTGATATCGATGGCAATCGCCCTATCGAGCCAATCTTTGCCGATATTTGTGATAAAATTAATAAATTAAAAATCTAAATGTCAGTATTAATCAATAAAAATATTTGTGATAATGCTAAAGAATGCGGTGGAATTGCAGTTTGTCCTACAAAAGCGATATTTTGGGATGACGATAAAAAAACTATCGCTATCGACAATGAAAAGTGTATTAGCTGTGGTCTTTGCGAAGAAAATTGTCCAGTTGGTGCTATTCATGTCGCTCACAATCAATCAGAATACGAAAAAATCAAACTTGAAATCGATAATGATCCTCGAAAGATTGCTGATTTGTTTGTTGATCGTTATGGAGCAGCTCCTGTCGGTAAAGCATTTTTATATGATCAATCACAATTTAAAACCTGTGCTGAGGAATCAAATGTCTTGACCTTTATTGAATTGTTTAAAAACGAAACTGCAGAATGTCTGATTCATTCAATTCCCATCAAAGAGCTTTTTGAAAATAATGATTACAATTATCGCAAAATTAACATTGTCGACGATACTATCCTTTCAGAATATAAAATTTCTCAGTTACCCTGCTTGATGATTTTTAATAAAGGTAAATATTTGGGCCGTGTTGAGGGTCATTTTACCCCAGATAAAAAACCAGAATTAATTGCAATAATAAAACAAATCGTTAACTCAACTATTAATGAATAATCAGATATATCTCGATAATGCCGCCACCACTAAAGTTGCGCCTGAAGTTTTCGAGGTTATTAAAAAGTATTCAGAAGAATTATATGGAAACGCCGGTTCCCTTCATACCCTCGGTCAAAAATCAAAAAATGCCATAATAGAGGCAAAAAATATACTGAAAGCAAAATTAGGTGCCAAGACTGGTGATATTATTTTTACAGGTTGTGGTACTGAAGCTAATAATTTAGCGGTCAAAGGATTAGTTCTTTCACTTCCAGTTAAACAAAAAAGACATCTTATTATTAGTGAAATTGAGCATGATTGTATTTTGAATGCTTCCAAGTGGCTTTCTCAATTAGGAATAGATGTTGATGTAACTTATGTTCCTGTAGATAAACAGGGTCTTATCAATCCTCAAGATGTAAAAAATTCTTTAAAGCCAGAGACTGTTTTAGTTTCAGTAATGCATGCCAATAATGAAATAGGTACCATCGAACCCATCGCTGAAATTGGAAAAATCTGTCACGAAAGAAAAGTTTTATTTCATACCGATGCCTCTCAAAGTTTTACTAAAGTTCCCTTAAATATAGAAAATGATTATGTTGATATGGTAACTATAAATGCTCATAAAATACATGGTCCAAAAGGTGTCGCTGCCCTTTTTGTAAAGGAAAACATTAATCTTACCCCACTTCTTCATGGTGGTGGTCAAGAAAAAGGTTTTCGT
Organism: Candidatus Shapirobacteria bacterium; assembly: GCA_028700345.1. Classification (GTDB taxonomy): domain Bacteria; phylum Patescibacteriota; class Microgenomatia; order UBA12405; family UBA12405; genus UBA12158. Next base: position 13,035 of record JAQVSW010000012.1, read on the forward strand.
TCAGGAACCGAGAATATTCCTGGAATTATGGGTTTTGCAACGGCTGTTAGTCTACACACTGAATCTGATATTCTAAATATGACTAACCTTAGAGATAATTTGATTAAAAAAATATTGTCAGAAATCCCAAACACTTCTCTGAATGGTCATTCAACTTTACGATTATGCAACAACATCAACATAAGTTTTGAAGGAATAAATGCCCCAAACCTTGTGTTGATGCTCGATTCATATGGTATTTCGGCTTCCGTTTCGTCTGCATGTAATTCTTTATCTCTTGAACCGAGTCATGTAGCTCGGGCAATTCGCGGTACTTCTGCTAAAATGGACACTATCCGGTTTAGTTTAAGTAAATATACGACAGAGGCAGAATTATCTTTTACTTTCGACAAGTTAAAACAAACCGTCGAATCGCTAAGAAAACAAATATTATTAACTTAAAAAATATGAGAAACCAAATCGAAGCCATTATTGAATTTTCAAGATTAGCCAAGACTGATTGGCAAAAAATTGATAGTTATATTCAAAGATTATCTAAACTCAATCCAAATGCTGCTGCTAAATTTGTTTTACCTTTTTCTGATGATTCCAATCCCCGTGTCCGCGATACTACTGCCAAAATTTTAGAAGTTTTGGATCTCGAAAATTCACCAATTGTTAGTCAGGTAACTGATAAAATGATTTCCCAGACAACTAATGATGAAGACATTTTTGCTTCTGGTCGAGCCGCCACTTTTTTATTAAAACATAAAGAAAATCCTTTTTTAAAAGAAGACATAAATCCAGCCTTAGAAAGTTTTAATCGAAAAGTTATTGAAAAAGGATGGCAAAAAGAATTAATCGAAAATATTCCAAATAATTCACTTCATCAGTTATTAATTAAATCTAAATGAAAGAACCACAAGTCAAAGGTACTGTTACTGAGGTTTTACCCGATCAATTATTTCGGGTCAAGCTCGAAGACGATCGTATCATCGTCTGTTATTTGGCCGGCAAACT
>JAQVSW010000075.1 GCA_028700345.1 Candidatus Shapirobacteria bacterium
CTTTTATGTTAGAGTAATTTTTGTAAAATATTATTAAGGAGAGGTGCCAGAGTGGTTTAATGGAACAGTCTTGAAAACTGTCGTTGGTGAAAGCCGACCCAGGGTTCGAATCCCTGCCTCTCCGCAGATATAAAGAAGTAGCTTAGATAGGCTACTTTTTTGTTTATTTTTAGTAAATTTTTTAAGTTCCAAAGTAGTTCTAACCGAAAGAAGGAGACAGGGACGATGTTAAGAAAATAAGTTATTTTATGACTAATTTTAAACAAATGTTGCTCAGTTCGAATTTTATAATTTTAGATTATTTTTTAAATTTGAATAAAATTTATTTGACATTTATTTAAAAAAAGTGTATATCTAAATTAGTACAGCCGTTTTGATTGTACATTAAAATAATTATTAACTTAAAATTAAGGAGATTTTGTCATGAAAAAAGGAAAAAAAATTTTTCAGCACAATTTTTGGCGCAAAAAAACAGATGAACATATTGGACATACCGCCCAATCAGTTCTCGGTTTGTCAAAAAGTAAAGCTTCTGTTGCTGCTAGTAGTTGTGGGGCTGGTTCCTGTAACTGCGGTGGTGGGTGTAATGGATCATGCTCTACCTCATGCGAGGGTGGCAATTAAAAAAGAGGGGAAATAATTATCTGATTATTTCCCCCTAAGTTTAATTAAACTTATTATAAAGTATAGGAGGACAAAAAATGAATGCTGATAAAAAAATTTTTAGTATGCAATGGCATTTTACCGATGGATGTGATCAGGCCTGCCAGCATTGTTACATTTATCAGAATGCTGGTTATTTAAAGGAATCGAAGAAGGAGTTATCACTTGAAGAAGCTAAGTCTGTTGTTGATAATTTCGTATCTTTTTGTGAACAAATGGAATGTGAACCGAGATTAAGTATTACAGGAGGAGACCCCATTTTGTATAAATATTTCTGGGAGGTCCTCTCGTATATATCTATCAAAGGAATTATTTTCTCAATACTGGGAAATCCATTTCATTTAAATAAAAAAGTATGCGATAAATTAAAAGAGCTGGGTTGCGTTTCTTACCAAATGTCACTAGATGGTTTAGAAAAGACTCATGACGGAATTAGAAAAAATGGATCTTTTAAAGCCACTTTAGAGAAAATTCCATTGTTAAAAGAGTCTGGAATAAAAGCTAATATTATGACAACCGTTTCTAAGCTAAATTATTTGGAAATTCCGGAACTCGTTAGAATTGTGGTTGAAAATAAAGTTGATACTTATGCATTTGCGAGGTATTGTCCGACGCCCGATGATAACCTTGAAGATTCATTTTTATCACCACAGGAGTATAGGAGTTTTCTTCAAAAAGTCTGGGACGTTTATGAAGAATTAGCCGATAAAGGTACGTCTTTTTCCCTGAAGGATCATTTGTGGACATTATTTCTTTATGAAAAGGGGTTGATAAAAATTAATCAGAGCAGTGCTATAGTTGATGGCTGCAATTGCGGATTTAGGCATATTACACTATTACCAGACGGAACTGTTTACGCTTGTCGAAGATTTACCAGTCCAGTTGGCAATGTGTTAAGAGAAAGTATCTATGATATCTTTCTTGGTGAAAAAATGGAAGAGTACAGATCAATCGATAAATTTAGCGATTGTTCTAATTGTGAGCTTCTTAATTATTGTCGCGGTTGCCATGCTGTCGCTTTTGGCACGTTTGGTAATTTTTTTTCCAAAGATCCACAATGTTGGAAAAAATAAGTAAAATGGCTGTTGAAAAATCACGGCCATTTTTTATTTTGTTTTCAATTTTTTATATTTTAATACAGCATCAAATATTTTAATATTTTGTTCGTTTAGTTCATTATTTGCAAAACCATCTTTAACTTCCTGCAAATAACTTTCGGTAAGCTCAAAATCATTATTTTTAGAAGATTCTTCGTAATCTTTAAACTCATTTCCGTATGTATATATTGTATGTTTTTTTGATTTTATTGGTAAATAATATTTTTTTAATATTTTATTTTCCATATTACTAAAATCCAATAGTTTTGTTGCAATTACTAATTCTCCACTATTTTTTAATATTTTATTCAATATTTGAAAAATATCGTTTAAATTGCTAATATTATTAAAGGTGTAGCACGATAAGGCAAAATCAAATTTTTTGTCACTATCAGCCAGATTGCCAATATCCGTTCTAAGGAGTTCAATTTTGTCGTCAAATTTTTTAGATCTTTCCTCGGCAATCTCAATCATTTTTTTACTTGAGTCAATTCCAGTCACCATAGCTCCGCGTTCAGCCATTAATCTACCCCACCTTCCTTCGCCACACCCGATGTCTATAACTTGTTTATTTTCTAAATGTTCAGGCAGCATTTTAAAAGTTCGGTGTATCAAATTATCAGGATTTTCTTTTAAATCAGCGGACTCGTTTATTTGAGAACTATAATTAATTGCATCATTTTCGGTGTATTCTAGTGGCGCGTTTCTTAATCCAAATTTATTAATTAATTCTTCTTCTGGATTTTTTTTAAAAAAATTATTTTCTATCATAAAAATATGGAAAAATATAATAAAATATACTCATCTTATAATGTTAGCGAAGATATCAAACCCAGTCAAATTTTAAGTCTTGTTTGGAAGAACTTTTTACCAAATAGCAAAATTCTTGATTTAGGTTGCGGCCAGGGAATTGACTCTCTATTTTTAGCTAAGAATGATTTTTCCGTTATCGCCATTGATAGTTCGGATGTGGCCGTTAACCAAATAAAAATCAAAAAAGACGAATTTAAGCTCGACAATTTAGAATTGATTTGCGGCGATATCAATGATTTTAATATAGAAAAAAATAAATATCAGGTGATAATATGTCGTAATGTCCTAAATTTTTTAGATAAGGGTAAAGCTCTGAAAATACTAAATAGTCTAAAAGACAACATTCAAAAGGGCTCTTATATTATTATTGAGATTTTTACCAAGGATGACCCTAGTTTTTTCTCGGATAATAAATTTGCCAGCTACTTTGAAGAGCAAGAATTATTAAATATATTTTCCGGCTATAAAATATTTTATTACCTGGAAAATATTATACTGGATCCAGGGCACCCTGGTTTTCCTGGTCCACATAAACATGGAGTGGCCAGGATAATCGCCCAGAAGTAATTTTGCTAATTTTAAATAGTTTGATTTAAAAAAGTTCGAATAGCGTCCCTAACACCCCGCAGTTACGAAAAAGCAGTTTTAATAAGCTGCTTTTTTGTTATATATAAGCCTAAATATTGAGTTCCAAAGTAGTTCGGATATTTTTGTAAAATTATTAACTTTTATTATTGTTTTACTACTTTA
>JAQVSW010000076.1 GCA_028700345.1 Candidatus Shapirobacteria bacterium
TAGCGCAGGCGGTAGCACCTTGCTCTTTGAGTAAAGCCACCAGTTTTTTAATTTTGGAAAGTCCATCCAAAAGGGAATACTCGGTATGGAGATGGAGATTAACAAAAGACATATAGAAAGTATAAAGACTAAAGTCTAAAATCTAAAGTCGAATAAACTAAGTCAAATAAGAAAGATACTAACAAAATGCGGTAATTACATCATGCCTTCAAGGACTTTAATACGGTCTTTGATCGGGGGATGAGTGAAAAACAGAGAGGCGATTTTGTCGTTTTTAAAGGGGTTGCTGATATAAAGAGAGGCAGTGGCGGTTGAAGCCTGTTTAAAAGGAGTGGCGTCGGCATTGATTTTAGTTAGGGCACTGATGAGACCCGATGGTTGACGAGTCAAAGCGACACTTGAAGCATCGGCAAAATATTCTCGACGACGAGAAATGGCTAGTTGAATTAACTGAGCAATAATAGGGGCGAAAATAATTAAGACGATGCCGATAATCATCAAGATTCCTGAGCCATCGAGTCGATCGTTATCGCGGTCCCCTCCCCAAAGCATTCGGCGACTAGTGAGATTAATTAAAATTGATAGTGTTCCAATTAAGACGGAAACTACGGTCATTAGTAGAATATCGTAGTTTTTGATATGAGAAAGCTCGTGGCCGATAACCCCCTCAAGCTCAGTTTTATCTAGTTTATCGAGAAGGCCAGTAGTGGCGCAAATAACGGCATTTTGAGGATTACGACCAGTGGCAAAAGCGTTCATGGCCGGAGACTCGATGACATAAATTTTGGGAACAGGAATTTGGGCGACGGCACTGAGGTTTTCGGTGGCAGTATAGAAATTAAAGTATTTTTCTCGGCTGGCAGGGATAGCTTTATTGAGATTTAAGACAATTTTATCGCCCCAAAAATAGCCACTAAAAGAGGAGGCCAAAGAATAGACAATGGCGATTGGCAAAAAATACTGAGAGTCAAAATAATAGCTGAGAAGATAGCCACTACCGATGATAAAAATAATAAAGAAAATTACAACTAAAATTGATCTTTGACGATTACTTTGTATTTCTTGATAAAAAGAAGCCATAAAAATATAAAAAAATTCTAAAATCTAAAATCTAAAAGTCTAAAAAATTAATTTAACTTTACCTCGGGATTTTTGGTTTCGGCTTCGGAAACAGCAGTAACATCCTTTGAATCGGGTGTTTCTAAACCAGTCTTTTTCTTGAAACCCATGAGGGGGGCGAGCCAGATACCAGGAATGGTAGAAATTTTGACGTTGTAGTCGGCAGAAAGATCGATAAAGGTGCGACGAGCGTACATGATTTTGTCAGCGGTGTCTCGAAGTTCATTCATCATATTGCCCACTAGGCTTGAGGCCATGATTTGAGGATTGGATTCAGCAATAACTCTGAGAGAACCCATGGTTTTGGTGAGCATGGTCTGAGCTTTGTCGATGGCTTTGGGGTCATTGGTATTAATAGCCTCATCAATCATTTTTCGAGCCGCCGTTAAATCTTCAAAAATTCCCTTTTCGTGTTTCATGTAGCCCTTAACAGACTCGATTAAATTAGGAATAAGTTGGCTTTGGCGCTTAAGCTGATTGCCAATTTCTTGAATAGCGGCATTAATTCTGACTTCGGTAGTGCGAAGGCCATTGAAAAAGCCGACTAAATAAAGAGCAAGGAGGATGAGGATGCCAATTGCGATTATCATATGATTAAATTATATCACTTTCGTTTCACTCAAGTGATTTCTCGCATTGAATTGGCTTCGTTAATACTATTTTTTATCTTGAGATAGCACTTTGTATTTTTCAAGCTCAACTCCCCCAACTCTTTCCTGCGGAGGAATAAATTTTAAATTAAGAAAAGCATAAAATTTTTTTTCATCTTTAAATTTATGCAAGATATCAGTTTTTATTTCTTTAATGCCGTATTCTGAAAGAGAATAACCCAGTTTTAGAGCGTGGCGGCGAAGTAAGATGTTGTGTGCACGAGAGCCAGTAAAGTGTTGAAGGAGAGCTCCAAAAGAAGAGTCGGGTTTGACCATGAGATCAATATGAATATCGTGAAGGAGACGAAGACTGGCTTTATTTTTTCCTCGGGCGATTATTTGAACGATATCAGGATATTTTAAAAAATAATTAATAATTTCAGGAGCCTTGTTTGAAGCAGCCGCAATATCTATATCACCAACAGTATCGCTGTGACGGCGGAGTGAACCAAGAGGGATAAATTTTGTTTTAGGAAAACGAAATTGAAGATAGGAAATTATTTTATCTGCTAGCATTTTGGCCTGTTTATAAGGCAGTCGTTTTTGACGACCAAGAAAAGAAAGAGTATTGTTTAAGATTGACTCTTCTGATTTTTCCCCAAAAGAAGGGATATTTCTAATTTTTCCTTTTTGACAATAGGCGATGAGCTGATCAAGGGCTTTAAGAGAATTTCGTGAAAATTTAAGAGTCTGAGTCAACTTGTGAGCGATGAGAGGACCGATACCATTGATTTTTTCAAAGGTAAAAACAGTGGGATGAATATCGGCAAAAATTTTTTTGAGTGAGGGATAATATTTTCCAGTTTTAAGTAAGTAATCGATTTTTTTTAAAATTGATGGGCCAATATGAGGAATATAATCAAGATTTTTAGGATCTTTTTGCCAGAGATCATATAAATCTTCGGGGTAATTTAAAATAGTTTCAGCGGCATTTTGATAAGCCATGATGCGAAAACGGTCTTTATTTTTTATTTCGTAAGCGGTGGCGATTTTGGTGAGATACTCTGAGATTTGGTAATTACTAAATTCTTTTGACATATTTAAATTATAGTCGCTAGTGTTATAGTTGACAAAGACATATGGAATATTTGGAACTTGAGATGGGGCAATAAGCTGCCCAGGCAATTTTTCCTCTGGTAAATCAAGAGTATCTTTTATTGATTCAGATATTATTTCAAATGATCAAAAAGGTGAGATAGGAAAATTTGTTGTTAGAATGACGATGCTGAATAGATGTAAAAATTTAAGTCCAAATAATAGATGTAATTTAACGAATGAAAGTTGTGTTTTTAAAGAACTTATGCCGATTGAAAGAGAAAATTTTGAAGATGAGGAATTTGATGATCAAAATTATTGATGATAGGAGCAAATAAAAGATAGATAAAAGAGAGGATTTTTGTTATAGTACTGAGGCTAGAGGACCCGTGGTGCAGCGGTCTAGCACATCCGCCTGTCACGCGGAAGATCGTGGGTTCAAATCCCATCGGGTCCGC
>JAQVSW010000077.1 GCA_028700345.1 Candidatus Shapirobacteria bacterium
TTGGCGACCGAGTTTTATTGAATTTAACTACCAGTAGTGATGGTCAATTGAATTATGTAATTGTTGATTTTGTTCGTAAAGATAGTCTTCTTCTCTTATCAATCATCTTTATTTTATTGCTTGTCGCCGTTACTCGTTGGCGGGGATTTGCGGCCATTCTCGGCATGCTTTTTACCTTTTTTATCGTTTTTGTTTTTATTCTGCCTCGACTTTTGCTCGGAGACAATCCTCTTTTGATTGCCACCCTTGCTTCTTTAATTATTATTCCCATCTCTTTTTATTTAGCTCACGGCTTAAATAAAAAAACGACTATTGCCATCATTAGCTCTATTATTAGTTTAATTATTACTGCTCTTTTGGCTTCTGTTTTTACCGAGCTGGCTCACTTGACCGGCCTATCCTCAGAAGAAGCTGGCATGCTCTCTATTGATCAAAGTAATTTAAATATGAAAGGGATCCTCCTCGCTGGCATCGTTATTGGTGCCCTGGGGGTTCTTGATGACATTACTATTTCTCAAGCGGCTATTGTTGATGAACTAGCCCGAACCGCCAATTTAACTAAGGTCAAAGATCTTTACAGCCGCTCAATGGTCATTGGCAAAGATCACATTACCTCTATGGTCAACACTCTGGTTTTGGCTTATGCTGGCGCCTCTTTGCCTCTACTTTTGATTTTTACCCACAACCCTCATCCCTTTTTAGAGATTATCAATTATGAATTAATCGCCGAGGAAATAATTCGTACCCTTATTGGCAGCATTGGTCTAATTTTAGCTGTCCCTATTACTAGCCTAATTGCTGCTAACTTTTATAAAAAATAATAATTTATAGACACTTCGCTGCGTCATCCAGTGGAATTTGGATTTCACTATCATCTTCAATTCCCGGAATCGGCTCATAATCTTCCATTGGCTTGGCTGGTTTTGGCTGGACGTATTTCACCTCTTTATTAAGAGGAATATCGGCATTTGCCATAGTGATTATTTCCTGATTTTTGATCCAGTCATCAAAACTCTTCCAATTGATTTGCTCCAAAGACAGAGCTTTTTCATATTCATTCCACCATTCAAGGCGAGTCCCTCCCAGATAAGCATGGGATACCAAAATCATATTAGTTGGCTTTTTAGCAATACTTTCATCAAATATTTTTCCAAATTCTTTGGCATCAGCCCCTCTGGCCCACAAACTATAATCACACAGTGACCCTCTTCCCATTGGCTCGCCCACATCGACATTGGTTACCGAAATTACTTTCACCTTATATTCCTCAGGTTGGTAAATTACCGCTTCCACATCTCTTGTTCCTCTCCCTAAAATGTATTCAATTCCTAGAGCTTCAGCTGCTTTTAGAGTAGTTTCATCATAGGCAAAATAGCGACTCCCAAAAACTCTCATCGCTTTACCGGTGATGCTTTCAATTGAATCTTTTGATTCCTTCATCGGCTCATATTGTCTTTCATAAGGCATATCCCAAAAAGGTTCTCCATCGTAGCCACCAGCTATTTCATGACCTTTTTCCGCCAGTCTTTTAAACACTTCGGGATTTTCTTTAGGAATATTTCCCTGAGCCTTAATCAAAGCAGTAAAGCCTCTTTTATCCAGTTCCTTTTCCCACTGCAAAATTCCCTCAATTCTCTCAAATTCAATTAGCATCAACATTGTGTTTATTTTTTTTGATTCAAAATTTTTTTTATTGCCAATCAGATTAAATGCCAACACTGAAGCTGTAAACAACAAAAAAACAACTAAAATCTTGGTAAATATATTGTTTGTTTTATTTTTTCTTTTCATTATTTTATTAATTTTTAATTATTTTTATTGCGTTTCCTTTAATAATCGCTTTAGCTATTTTTTTATAAGCTTTATCTAATATTCGGCCAAAAGTTGGTTGAGACACTTTCATTCTTTTGGCGGCTTCAATCTGATCCAGTTCATCTACATCGTGAAGCTTTAGGGCTTCCAGTTCATCAGAAAGTAATTCTATTTCTTCCAAAGCAGACAAGGGGACACCCCGGGGCTTAAAGTACAATATCTCGGGGTTGAATCGAATACACCGTTTCTGTTTAGGTCTGGACATATCTAATTATCTATTTTTTCCTCTACCTAGTCCAGCTCTTCTATTAAGCGGTCTGTTTTCAGTATTTTTAGTCTCACCTTGGCAGTTTCCTAAACCTCTACCGGTTTTTGAACCCTTACTGCTTGGGCCTGTTCCATCTCTATTTGGCATTTTGCCTCCTTAAAATAAATATATATAATGAATATATATTCATTATATTACTTATCAAAAAAATGTCAAATAGAGTTTTTATAGACAAAACAAGTTCTGATTGATTTCTCTCCAGAGGCGGGTAAGGAAGGCAGGGAACAGAAATATTCTATTTATTTGCTAATATACACAGATGGACATTAATCAACTTGTTCTTCCTTTTTTGCTGACTCTGCTGGCGGGCTTGTCCACAGTCTTGGGTAGTTTGATTTTTCTCTCTCGCACTTTTTGTAAAAAGAAGTTTATTGGTTTTTTTCTTGGATTATCGGCGGGAGTGATGATTTATCTCTCCTTTATTGAGTTGTTATCCCACTCGATTAAAAATATTGGATTTTTAAATGCCAATATTTATTTTTTTGTTGGGGTTATTATTATGGCTTTGATGGATCACTTTCTCCCTCATCATTATTTAGAGGAAAGAATTTGTCGTAAAAATAATATTATCGATCGTCGTTTCCTTTCAACAGGCTTAGTGGTTACACTTGGTTTGATTATTCATAATATTCCTGAAGGGATGGCGGTATTTTTAAGTTCATTTACCAATACTAGACTTGGTATTTTACTGGCTTTGGCAATTGCCATTCATAATATTCCTGAGGGGATCGCGGTGGCGGCTTCTATCTATCAAGCTACCCAAAATAAAGGGAAGGCAATTAAGTATGCCTTTATCTCTGGAATGGCAGAGCCCCTCGGGGCAATCATCGCTCTTTTACTGCTAAGACCATACCTAGATACAAATATTCTTTCTTATGTTTTTGCTTTAGTTGCGGGTGTGATGGTTTATATCAGTTTTGATGAACTGCTGCCTGCTTGTTTTCGGGACGACTATGGTCATCGAGCAATTTTGGGAATTGTCACGGGAATGATAATTGTTTCTTTTAGTCTACTTTTTCTTTAATCAGAAAACTGAGATTTATTAGCTTGTTTTTGGTGAGCCATCAT
>JAQVSW010000078.1 GCA_028700345.1 Candidatus Shapirobacteria bacterium
CCTCAAGCTATCTTTATGATCAAACCTTCTCCGTTTGGTGCCGCTATTGGTGAAGGCTTAAGTAAAAATATTATTACTGGTGTTGGCAGTCAGATTTCCAGTGGTGTCCAAAGGAGCTTTCAGGATAAAGTTGGGAAAGCATACGAAGGTTATGTTTCTGGACCAATTGGAGACAGGATTACTCAATACACCACAACAAAATTTGGTTTAGGTAAACGTAAAGAAATTGAAGAGAAAAAAGGTCAAGAAGGAAAAATATCCACTGGTTAAAATTTTATCAAGCACAAATGAAAAGAAAATCTATCCACACCAACAAAAGAAAAAAAACATTAGCACCCGATACAGGTAGTCTTAATTCAAAAACTAAAATCAGTTTTGGCTAAAAATACTTAAGCTTCTCGTACAAAGTCCTTTGATCGGTTTCCTCTTATTCTTCTTTGTTTCGAAAGTTTTCTTAAGTTGTTGTAGGCATCAAGCTCTCTCAAAATATCATTCCATTGTCTTTTCGTAATAAATGTACCAGCCTCTTCTGATAATTTTTGTTCACTAGCCATCCTCCCCAGTTCCATAATATTATCGAGGTTCCAGTCAAGTAAAGGATTAGTCGTTGCCATTTGGACTACTCCCGCAAGCCACAAAGCCCGAAGCTGTTGTTTGCCATTTTTTCCAAGTACAATAGGATATTCTTTTCCATTTAAGAATACCTTATTTCCTGGTTTTTCTTTGATTTCCTGTCTTACTCCTTGATATTCAAAAAATTCAACATTATCACCCTTGTCATTTTTTTCAGATATAATTTTTCCATCTCTCCCCAGATTAATTACATTTGTATCTTTTTTGTCTTTTGGAGTTAATATATTTTTTCTTTCATTAAAAGTATATTCTTTACCGCCAACAAAAACACTTTTCCCATCTTCAGTTTTTATTTCTTGTGTTCTACCGTCTTTAGTTTTAGTAACAACAAAACTTTCATTCCCTCTAATTTCGACTGGAAGATATATTTGTTCTGATCGATCAATTTCAGCCACCTGGGCTCTTGGGTCTGCTTTATTAAAATAATCAACTGCTTTTTTTAATAACTCATAGTTTACATCTTTGGGAGATGGATCTCTTTGTTTCAACAATTCAAATAATGGAGCAATTTTATTTGACACAAAAACACTAAAGAAATATTGATATCCGCCTTCACTAAATTTATCTAAATTTTTATATACCTCTTCTGCTTTCAACTCTTTTCCTGGGGGAATTCTTTCGCCTCCATTTAGTGTTGTTGTGTAACGCAACCAGCTAGTCGCTCCAATATTTTTTATTAAATTCAAATGAAATCTTGGTCCAACCGGCCTCCCATGTTTATCTCTTGATTGTCTATAATATTCTATTCCCACCATATCCGCCAGTTCATTGTTTCCCTTTAGCGTTCCTCTGTTCCAGACAGCAATTTCTTGAGTGGACAGTGCCAAGCTTTCGGCCAAATACAAAGCCTTATCAGAAAGTATTGCGGCTTTTTTATTATCTACATTCTTAAAAAATTTCTGATTTTCATTTACCAGTCTTCTTGCTAGTTCTTTTCTTACCCAGTTCCTTCTCTCAAAATCATCATCACTTCCATAATTTACCTCCACATTCCCCAGCTCTGGATCATTGTCTACAACCTGTTCCAAATCTCTCATCATTCTCTCTTTTGTAACTATATTTCCATTTGAATCTTTTAAACCTTTATTGTTATTTAAAATATCCATTAATATTTTTTTATAATCATAGCTTGCTTCTTGCATCAAATTCCAAGCCGCTGCTACCGGCATTCCATTTGCCCCTTCGGGGTTAAATAAAAATTTTATATCTTCTCGGCCAAGAGCTCTTCCCCTATTTTGTGCCGTTTCAGCCGCCATTGACATTGTCATTCCCCCACTGGGATTCTTTATCCAGCCACCCGATTGTCCCATCAAGAAATTACAATGCTTTAGTTTTAATCTAGTCATTACTTCTTCCCTCACCTCGGGCTTTATTTTCATATTCTCCGCATCTCTCTCTAGTTGAGCCACAACATGACCAACAGTATAATAATCATCAAGGTTACGACTTGATTCAATAAAATCCAATTTTTGTCTTACCCAGCTCAACTGGTCTTCTTTAGAGTCTGGTATTTCATCTTTGTTAGTATCCTCATTTTCATTATTCTCAGTTTTTGGTCTCCTTGCTTCCTCTTTGGTTTCGTTGATATTTTCATCTTTTTCCTTTTTCGGTATTTCAGTGTTTTCACCATCTTCACTCTTACTTTCACCTTCCAAACATTTCAATGCCATTAATTTTGCTTCTATTGCTCCTCGACCAAGAGGTAATATCGAATTAATTTCTTTTTTTGCTTCCTCTGTCTGTTTACCAATTTCAACACCTTGACTTGGATAATTACGAACATAATCAAGCATTTCAAGTGCCGCAAAAGCCCTATTCTTACTAACATCATCTCCAAATTTATCAATAAAATTTTGAGTTACCATCGAAGCAAATCGACTTCCGTTTTCAGGATCAAGTGCATCCTGACCCACCCACATCTTCGGTAACATACTTTCGACCGTATACGACCCCTTTATTGGTATTTGTGATAAACCATTTTCGTTCATATTTTCATAAACCGCTGTAGATAACACCCTCAATGTTTCGTTTGCTTTTTCTGGATTATATCCAGGTGCCTGGGTTCTATTAAACAAATCGTCAACGGTATCTACTCCTTGCATTCCAAAACCAGAAATAATTTCTCTGGCTTTCCTCTCTCGCTCTTCTGTTTCTAATTTAAAAAAATCACTCCCCATTTGGGTTTTAACCCGATCAATTTCTGGTCTTCGCGCTGCTTTTTCTTGAGAATTACCTAAACTTTCCATATCTGCTTAAATTATAACAAATTACTGTCTATAATGAATTAATGTCCTCAATCAATTCTATCGACCTTCATCTTCGTACCTACCGCAGCGCTCTCAAGAGCAATCTCGAAATTACCCTCCACTCGCTAACCTCTTCTTACCTAAAGATCGACTCTATTTTACATCCCTTCGCAGCCGACTCCACCCACCTCGACCCCTCCGCCCTCGTTTATTCTCTTCTTCGTCTTCCAAAAGACATTGATCATGCCAAAACTATCATTATGGGTCAAAACCCAGAGGTTTTTCTCGATCATGGCTTTT
>JAQVSW010000079.1 GCA_028700345.1 Candidatus Shapirobacteria bacterium
TATGGACACTTTGACATCACCGACAAAAATTTTAAATACGACGGTATTTTCAGATTAACTCAATAAATTTATCTTTTCTCCCAGCGATCTTTATCCCTTTCCTTATATTTATTCATTATTCTGTCAAAATGCTTATCTAAATCAATATTTAGAGAATTAGCCAAACAAGCCAAGGTATAAATTATGTCAGCCATTTCATCACCTAATTCTTGAGTTTCTTCAGAAGCTTTCTTCTTTTTTGGACCATATAAGTGATTCAACTCTCTCGCTGTTTCACCCACTTCTTCAACCAGTCTTGTCAAAATTTCAAGTGGCTTAAAATAACCAACTTTATAACTAGAAATCATTTCATCAACTTCTTTTTGAATTCTTTTCATTATTTTTCTTCAATTAATTCCCGGTATTTTAAAGGATTTAAAGACAATATTTCTACTTCCGTCCCACACTCTTCGCATTCCAAAATATCACCAACTAGCATTATTTCACTTTTTATTTCAGTCTGACAATCAGGACAAATAACTTTATTATTAGTATCTGGCATATAATTTAGCTAAAATATAACTAATAGCTATTATATGACACCTCTAATCAAAATCGATAATCTATATTTCAAGCGTGAGGATTTAAATCCCACTGGCTCTGCCAAAGACCGGGCCCTCCCCCTTCAAATCGAAAACTTAATAAAAGGCGGATATCAAAGTGCCGTTATTTCTTCAACTGGCAATGCCGCCATTTCTGCCTCTTATTATTGTCAGCAGGCGAGTATTCCTTTAACTATTTTTGTCTCTCCCAAAATTAATTCAGCAAAATTATCCCTTATTAAAGGAAATATAATTAAATCTAAAAAACCAATTAGTGGAGCTATAAAATATGCCAAAGCTAATCATAGCTACCTACTTCGTCAATCGACCGACCCCAGTGCCCAGATCGCTTATGGCCAAATCGCCACCGAATTATTGACTCAGCTTCCTCAAATTAGTAGTATTTTTATCCCCGTTGGCAGTGGCACCACTCTTCTTGGCATTAGTAAAATTCTTCCTAAAAATGTCAAGGTTTTTGCAGTTCAACCAGCTAGCAATCCCACTATCTGTAGTGTTTTTAATAAAAATTTTACACTAGAAAAAGAAACTATTACTGACTCTTTAAGTGTCAAATATCTGCCCCTCAAAAACGAGATTATTCATAACATTAAAAACCATAACGGTAGTGGCCTTATTGTCACGAACGAGGAAGCAATTAATTCACTTGATTTTATAAAACAATTCAATGCCTCCCCAGAATCAGCCCTAACTCTGGCTGGTTTTTATCAGGCTCAAAAAATTTACGCAGTCGGGGACTATCCTGTTATTTTATTAACCGGAACCAAAAGATGACCAGCAGTTTAGAAAATTTATTAAATAATTCCGGCTTCGACTTTTTCTTTCTTGTAGTTGATAAATTCCTAGATATTAGTCTCCCCAAATTAAAAAATTTTAGGTCTCTCTCACAAAATAATTTAAAAATAAAAAATAGTGGCCTGCTTCTTTCTCAAAAAAATATTCAAGCTCAAATAAAAAAGAGTAAAAATCCGGTTATTGTCCCTTTTAAAGCCTCAGCCAAAATCGATCATCTTTGTCAAAAACACGGCTGGTTAAATGCTAGTAACCCTAGCCACATAACTCGTCTTTTAGAAGATAAAATTAAGTTTTACCAGCTTTGTCAAAAAGAGAATCTTCCCCAAATTCCAGCTTTTATCTCCCCCTTTACTCATAAAAATTTTTTAGAGGCTCAAAAAATCTTTGGTCAAAAAATTGTCACCCAAACTCATTTTGGCTGGGCGGGCAACAGTACTCATCTGGCTTTAAATTATTCCGATATTAATAGTCGGATTGCTGACAAAACGCTCACTAAATTTTCACCTTATTTAAACGGCTATTCCCTTCTAAACAACTGCTGTCTAACTCGTCAGGATCTGATTCAAAGCCCTCCCGCTCTGCAATATACTGGTCTTAAATCTCTCACCCACAATCCCTTTGCCACCGTTGGCCGTCAGTGGCCATCCCATGCGTCCTTCGAAATTAAAGAAAAAATAAGACAAATTACGATTGATTTTTCCGAGAAAATATTAAAACCCTTAAATTATCAAGGATTTTTTGGACTTGATTTTTTAATCTCTGACGATGATGTTTTTCTTTTGGAATGCAATCCTCGCCTCACGGCCTCCTTTGCCTTTTATACGGAGATGGAACTAAAAAATGGCCTTACTCCACTTTTTTATTATCATCTCGCTCAGTTTATCAATTTAGATTATCAAATAGATCTAAAGACAGAGCAAAATAGATTTTATAATCAAAATTTAATTGGCTCTGAAATAACTCTCAGAAATCAGCAGGGGACTACTATTAAAAAAATTACCGATTTTAAAATTTTTTCTAAAAAAATTAATCCTCTGGTTATTGATCCTGATATCATCAAAAAATTAAAGAAATGAGAGTTTCCCCCCTGCTCACCTACTCAAGCTCCTTGTCCATTATTGGCTTACTTTTTATTTCATCCTCATCTCTTTTTGAAGCTGAAAATACCATTGGCGATCCCTATTTTTTTCTAAAAAAACAGATTATTTGGCTCTTTATTGGTTTCATCAGTCTCTTTATTGCCTCCAGAATAAATCTTGATACTGTCGTTAATAATTCATTTCGTTTTTATCTTTTATCCATAATATTACTCATTTTAGTTTTAATCCCAGGAATCGGCTTTAAATCACTTGGCGCTCGGCGTCAAATAGACCTTGGCTTTATTAATTTTCAGCCCTCTGAACTTTTTAAACTGGCCTCAATTATCTTTTTCCCTTATTTATTTTCTCTAATCGAAAAGAGAAATCTGGGAAATTTAGCTCTATACCTGGGGATTCCCTTTATTTTAATTATTCTAGAACCAAATCTGAGTACCGCCGCTATGGTTGCCGCTATCGTCATTACTATTTACTATCTTTCCGGAGCTGAAATTATTAGTCTCTTTTTCGCTGGAACTACCGTCGTTATTTTAAGTTTAGCCATGATTGCCATCTCCCCCTATCGATTAA
>JAQVSW010000013.1 GCA_028700345.1 Candidatus Shapirobacteria bacterium
CATGGTCTTTGTCTAAATAACAAAGATGAGGTTTTAATCTGCCGTGAGCCAGGTGAAAAATTATGGAAACTCCCTGGTGGTCGTCCCGAAAAAGACGAAACTCCCATCAAGACTCTCAGGCGCGAGTTTATGGAGGAGGTAAATGTTTCTCTCAAAAATATCAAGCCTCTTGGGGCTCAACGTGTTGATTTTCTCCATAATCCCAAAAAATCAGAAGGGGATCTCTTTTACCAACTTCGTTATTTATGTCGTCTCAAAAAGTTTTTCTCTCAAAAACCGGATCCCGACACCGGTCTTTTGTATTTTCGAAAATTCGTCCCCTTAAATAAATTAAATAACTATTTAAAATGGGGAAGTATTGGTGAGGCGATTATTAAGAGAAGTCTAGAAATAAAATCAAAGATTTAAATCTCACTCGGAAAAGTTACCTGATCATTAAGAGGCCTTCCTTTATTGTATTCATAGCTGGCTATGGCCAGTGCTAGGGTGGGGACAATTTCTTCCTCGGTGACAGTTTTGGTAAAAAGCATACCTGCGTCAAGTGATAAAAAAATACCTCTATCGGGATCTTCAAAAATATCGGGATCATTCTTGTTTTTTCCAAAAAAACCAACCTCAAGCCCATCTTCCACTTTTCTATAACCAAGTGCTATTAGTTTGGTATAGTAACAATCCCAGGATAATCCTTTTGTAGATTCATTGTGAGGTCTTTTTCTTGAAATCAATTTTTTTTCCAAAACCAAAAAGGCATCATCGGGATTTGGGAGAAGAATATATGGATAAATATATTTATCAGGATCAACTTCGTGTTTCAAATGTGCTTTATTCAACAGTGATTTTAAAAATCTTTTTGCTTTAAATTTTGACTCTTCCCTGTCAGATAAATTAAAATTTTCTAAAAGCTCGTCCGCTCTTTTTTTAACTATCTTCCCCCCTAGCTCTTTCATTTTTAGTCTGTGAAGGTGTTCTGCATTTGATCTATTTATTATTCTCTCTGTTTCATTTGACATGGTTGTAGTTTACTTCAAAAAACAACAATAATCAATATTTTACCTACAAACAGGTAAAGAAAATATATTTTCCCTAAACTGGATTCTGTTTTATTTCTTTTGTAATTATTTCTCTTATAATTTCTGATTTAGTTTTATTCTCTTTGTTCGCCCTTTTTGAAATATAGTTATGAATTTGAATATTAATAAAAAAATTAAACTTGATCTTATCTGGGACAACCGAATTTGTGAAGTTTTTCAAAATCTGTCTAACATCTTCACTGGAGCTGTATTTCTCGACAGTCAGTAACCCGTAGTGGTTACTTGTAAGCATAACAGGCAGGGTGTTTGTACAATTTTTATTGACCAATACAAGAACAGGAATTTTTTTTCTCAGCGCATAATCAATCTGATAACCTACGGTGATTGATTCCCTGCTAACCTCAGCAATCAAAACATCTGATTGATCGATCAAGGATGTTTGAAGTTGGTAAACGCTTAGTTCATTATTAACTAATATATTTTCATACTTAACCCTAGTTGGGTCGTTTTTAATTAGATGAACATAATTTAGAGCCATATATCCTAATAAGTCTAGTTGTTCAAAAATTATCTTGTACAGAGGAGAATCCTCGTTTAGATTTTTGGTAGAGCCAGTGAAATAGTACTTCATGTTTTTTGAATCTATTGACATTTTACAGGATAGAGGATAATATAGCACAAATTACTCATCTATGAGTATATGGCATTAATTGAGGCTAAAACACTTCTAAGTGGAGTGAAAAAACAAGAAAAGTTAAATGCTAATTTATTGCATTTAACCGCAAACGAGAATCAACTTTCTCGCACGGCGAATAATTTTTTGGCTTCAAAATTATCCGAAAGATATTATTTTGGGGCTGGGAAAGAGGGTGTCATTGATTTTGGTTCGTATACTTTTGTTGGTATGTCTGCCGTTGAGCAGCTTGTCGACCGCGCAGAATTAGCACTGAAAGAAATGACTGGTGCTGCCATTGTCAACTTGAGTTGTTTTTCAGGATTGCATGCAATGATGTGTGCAATATTATCTACAACCAAACCCGGAGATCTGATTATGTCGATTGCGTTCGAGGATGGAGGTCATGGTGCGACCAAGGGAATAATCGAAAGCCTTGGAAGGAAACATGCTTTTGCTAAATTTGACCAAAAGAAACTTCAATTCAACGTTACTGAAACGGCTAAGATATTCAAACAAACACGAGCTAAAGCACTATACATTGATATTTCTGTTCACTTAAACTCATTAAACGTACAAAAGATTCGTCAAGCTCTTGGAAAAAACGCATTAATTATTTTCGACGCAAGCCATTCTATGGGCCTTATATTGGGAGGACAATTTCCGTCTCCGTTCCAGGAAGGGACAGATGTTATTTGTGGCAATACCCACAAAACTTTTGCCGGACCCCAGAGAGGAATGATTTTGTTTAAAGATAAAACCCTTGGAGAAAAGGCTGACTGGCTAATCAAAACTACTTTTACTTCTTCAGTTCATACCTCAGAACTTATTGCTTTGGCGATCTCAATTTTGGAATACTATAAATTTGGCAAAAAATATGCGATACAAATAATAAATAATTCTATGGCTTTGGCTAAGGCATTTGTCGAACTTGGATATGAAGTAAGAATATCAAGTAATGGTAAATATTCAAACAATGAACAGGTCCATGTTTTTGTCGACAAGCTAGGCGATCGAATCAAGCTTTATCACAGACTAGTTAATAACAACATTTCAACTAATTTTATGCAAATTCTTGGTGGCCGGTCTTTTGCCAGGATTGGGACACAGGAAATTACCAGAAGAGGGATGAAAGAGAAAGACATGAGTATCATTGCTGATTTATTTCATAGAGCCATTCTGGGAAAACCAGTCAAGACAGAAGTTGTCAAATTTAATGCTCTATTCAAAAAGATTTATTATTCCTTTGATCAATAACTACATGAAGAATACAAATAAGTTAAACATAATGATTGTGGGTTTAGGAAACCACGCAAGGAGAATATATATTCCAGCTTTGCATAAATTAAAAAATCGTTTCGGTATCTCCATCTTTGGGATTGATTTATATCCCAATAAAGAATTCGTTGGTTCATATTTGGCCGAAAAGGGAATTGAAATAGAAACAGTTTTTCTCAAGCCATTTAAAGTCAAAGAAAAATTGCCAAAAAATGTTTCAAACTTTTTAGACAATATTGTCAAGGAAAACAATATTTCGGCCATTATCATATCAACCGACCCTATCGCCCACAAAATGTATGCCAGGTGGGCTCTTACTAAAGGTTTACATATTTTAATGGATAAACCAATTTCAACTAGGAGTGGCGTTGTTTCAAGTCTTACCCAAGCCAATAAAATCGAAAAAGATTATCTTGAGCTTCGAAACCAGTATTTGAAGCTTCAAAAAACGAAAGACACCTTTTTTTTGATCAATACCCAACGAAGATACGAAATTGGTTTTAAAAAAGTTTTCTCTCTCATAAGAGAAGTGTCAAATAAATTTAATGTTCCCGTTACTTCGATACAGGCAATGCATTCTGACGGTGTCTGGATATTTCCAGACGAGATTGTTGAGCAGAAATGTCATCCATACAACGAAGGATATGGAAAATGTTCTCACAGTGGCTTCCATTTGTTTGACATTATCTGGCAATTTTATAAAGCTGGGCAGGTTAAAGGCAAAAAAATTGATACTGCTGAAGTATTTACTTCTTTTGTTACCCCTGACGGAACACAAAGGCAAATTAACCAATCTGATTATGAAAAATATTTTGGTGATGATTATCATAAGAGGTTTCGACGACCGGATAAGGATTTTGACCTTATTTATCAAGGATATGGAGAAAACGATGCCTTTTCTATTATCAAGCTACTTAATCAAGGCCATAATGTCTGTAATATTTCAATTAATTTACTCCACAATAGTTTTTCAAGGCGGTCTTGGGTAGAGCCTGCCAAAGATCTCTATAAGGGCAACGGTAGAATTAAACATCAGTTTTACCACATCCAACAGGGCCCATTTCAGTGTATTCAAATTCACAATTATCAGTCAAATGATAAACAAGACAATAATGATTTAAAAGATTACGAACTTGGTGGAAACAATCATTTTGATATCTACGTTTTTAGAAATGAAAAAATGTTTGGTGGTAATCAGAAAGCTCTTAAAGTAATCAAATTAAGTGAACTTGTGGCCAAGGATAATATAGATAGTTCAAGACTTTATCATGAGACTGCCAAAGACCAGGTAATTCTTGAATTTATTTCTTCAATTAACGGAGAAATAAAAAAAGAAAATTCAACCTCAAGTATTACTAGTTATCATGTTCCCGTTCAGATAATGAGTTCAATCTACAAGTCTCATATTAATTACAAAAATAACCAGAATCCATTAATCAAATTTAAAATTAATGATGGTGAATAAAATTGACAGCTCAATAAATGTTTTGGTCAGGGGACTCAAGGATGGGGGTTGTTCTTATGTCACCAATTTTCCTGGATTCAACAGTCACCACATTTTTGCCAAGCTGGGGGGGAAACAAATCTCGACCAACGAACGAATCGCCTTTGAATTAGCTTACGGAGCCAGTATGTCAGGAAAAAGAAGCGTAATCAGTTTCAAGGGAGTTGGTTTAAACGTTGCCGCCGATAATTTTTTACACAGTATCATAAATGGAGTAAATGCCGGAATGGTTGTTGTCTTAACTGACGACATTGAGGCAGAATCATCTCCAGAAAGTCAAGACTCACGACCATACAGGGATATATTTGGAGGCCTATGGCTTGAACCTGCCACTATTCAACAAGCTTATGAATTTGGTTATCAGGCTTTTGATTGGTCAGAAAAATTAGATGTGCCAATTGTTATCCGTCTCACAAATAAATTCTTTCATTTAACCGGAAAGTACGAAACAAAATCAAAAAAAAATACCCTAATTCCTCTTGAAAAAAGAAGAGATAAATATATTTCATACTGGAAAAACAGAGACGACCACTTGAGGGTAAAGTTGACTGAAATCGACTTATTTGT
Organism: Candidatus Shapirobacteria bacterium; assembly: GCA_028700345.1. GTDB lineage: Bacteria > Patescibacteriota > Microgenomatia > UBA12405 > UBA12405 > UBA12158. The sequence continues at coordinate 5,054 of JAQVSW010000013.1, forward strand.
TGAGAAGTTAAATCCATGCACGGTAGAATTTACAAAAAACAAAGGCGTCATTGCAATTGGTTGTTGTGATTATGAATTAAACAAGTTTTCCAAAAACACCCATGACGTTCTTCACCTTTTTACTTATCCGATTCCTCAGAAAACAATCAAAAAATTTGCCCAAGGAAAGTCAGAAATCACTGTTCTTGAACAGGGAAGCAATTATGTATTTCGTCAAATAACCCCACTTGTCGACTTCTCATGCAAGCTGATTTCAATCATAAATGATAGACCCGATCGATCGAAAGATTGGATTATCTGGAACAATTTGGAAAAATTCTTTAAGACTCTAAAAGAAATTAAACCTTCATTTGTTGTTGGAGATGAAGGATCGTTTACAGATGAATCTACTAAAGGGATTCAGGTTTGTTTGGCAATGGGATCAAGTATAGGTATCGCAGCCGGGCTTGCAGAGAATGGCTGTGTTTATCCATTTTGTATTGTTGGGGACACTTCTTTTACCTTTTCTGGGCAGCAAACTTTAATCGAAGCAAGAGAAAGAGGGCTAAATTTTGGCATTGTGGTTATTGATAATAACAGCGCAAAATCTACTGGCGGCCAGAAAAAGATAGGAAACATTTATAACGTTGGCGATATTCCGAACATTACAATTGATTACGAAAAAGTATCAAAAAACCAACTATTTAATATCTTACTTAAAATGAAAACTAAGGGGAGATTATCAATTTTATATCTTAAAACAAAATAAAATGAAAAATCGTTTTACGGGCAAGAAGATTGTCATTCTAGGAGGAAGTAGTGGGATTGGTCTTGCCACTGCCATTTTTTTTAACAAATATGGAGCAAAAGTAATCATAGTAAGTCGGGATGCTAAAAAGCTAAAAATTGCTAAAAAGAATTTTAAAACTGGTAGCACAATGGTTCATACAATCGTCGGGGACGTATCAGACCCAATCTCAATGAAACACATTTGTAATAAAATTAAAGATAAATTTGGGAAAATAAATTATCTGGTAAACGCCGCCGGAGTTTCAATTTTACAAAAACCTGGAATTGTTGATGCCGATGCTTTTCTAAAACTCATCGAAGTCAATCTAAAAAGTGTTTATCTCTCTTCTATGCATTTCGGTTATGGTCTTTTAAAAAATGGAGGAGCGATTGTAAATATCTCTTCAGTTAGGGGCAGAACGGGAACTAGTTCGTTTTCACAGGGTTATGCAGTCGCAAAAGCTGGGGTAATAAATTTGACAAAAACGTTCGCCATTGAGCTTGCCTCAAAAAAAATAAGAGTAAACTGTGTTGCGCCAGGTGCGATTTATCCTACCGGTATGAGTAAATCATGGTCAAAAAAACTAAGGGAGGATATCGCCGAGGGCATTCCCCTTGGGCGTCTTGGAAAACCCCAAGAAGTAGCCAAGGTGATCCTTTTTTTGCTTTCTGAAGATGCTAGTTATATAACTGGCCAGACAATAGATGTTAATGGCGGTCAATGGATGAATTAAAATTAACATGAAAAATATACCAATATTTGCACTCGAAGGAGCCGCTTTTGCGGGAAAAACTACAGTTCTAAATTATCTGAAAACTAAATATACCGATAAAGTTACAACAATTCCAGAAGCCAGTGAGTACGTTGGGGGCGATAAAAATTTTCCAAATGCACCATTTAAGACTCTCAATGAGGCAAAGGCAAGTACATATTTTTTTATTGAGCTTGAAAAGCGAAGGTGCCGTGACGCAATCACTTCATACATAAAAACTGGCCTACCTGTGGTTATGGACAGAACGACCCCCGTTTCTTCTTTGTTTTTTTACTCACTGCTTGCTTATGATCACCCAATAGATTCAACTTTTATTAATTCTTATTATCGACATGCGCTTGACGCTTTTCAAGCCCAGGTTGACGCCGGAAATATATTTATTCCTGGTGGACTAATATATCTTCGTCCAATAGATCGCACGACTTTTGAAAATCGTTTGGTAAGGGGTACAAAAAATACTGTTTTTTCAAAATGGGAAAATTATAAATTTCTTGATAATAAATATCAAAGTCTAATCAGATTTCATTATAAAAATAACCATGTTTTAATTCTCGATTCACAAAATACACCTAAGAATTTAGAACAGTCAGCAAAAAATATTATTGACTTTATTGGTTTAGTTCGTCCGCCGTTTATATCGGACATCTTTAATACTTTTTTGAACAAAAGTAAAAAGTCCAAATTAAACATTTTATCCCGCGAAGAAAGAGAATTTTCAAAAATCATGAATTATTCGCGGGCTCTAATGGATAAAACCAATCTCAAAATATGAAAAATCCTGAATTAGGCACTATTTATATTGAAGGTACGGATTTTACCGGAAAAGATACTGTTGGTAAGTTTATTGCCGGCGAGTATGGAGTTACAAATATACAAAAACTTTCTCTACATCCAAATAATCCTTGGGATGCGGATAAAACGGGTGAAATCCCTCCAGACAGCCCCCTCTTTCCGGCATATTTAGCAAGATCAATTATTTGGGATATCCAACATTTTCCCATCGATACAAAGAAGCGACAACTTCAGTTATCATTTACAGCCACAAGATCTGCCGCCTGGTGCCATGTTTCTGGCGATAAGTTTGGAGATGTGTTCAAAGAATTACTTAAGTTTAGCCCTATTTTTGAACACTCTTTTCTTTTATCGGCCTCAATTCCAATAAAACAGGCTAGGTTAAAAATGAGACAGACTGAGGGTGGGGCGGTATCACTCACCGACAAATTAGTTTTTTCTAACCCGGATTTTGTTACAAAAGTGGATGAGATTCTCGAGAAAATTTCTTGCCAGGAGATGGGTGCTAAGGTGGTCAAAACCGATGAGCTTACAATAGGTGAGGTAGGCAGTATCTTAATCGCATCGATAGATGAACAGACAGTTTCTATTAGTAATAACGACACTAGGTTGATTCAAGCAGACATCTCTCCGGAACTATTTAGATTTCACAAAGAAATAATCTCTTACGCTGATTCAATTGCTAAAAAATATTCCTTATCAGGAACAATTATAGAAAAAGTTAAACAACCCATATAGCTATTATGAAAAAAGAAATCGTAGCTGACATCAGATCAAGACCTGAATTTTCACGTTTTACAACAAATTTAGAAAATAAATCGTCGCTCCCAATTTTTCCACTAAGCACACCAAAAGACAATTTAGTTGGAGTAATGATCGTAGGTGATTATATTGCTCAAGATCTTGTGCATTATTTAGAGACTCAATCAAATGGTTTGAGGTCTAAGTGGTTAATTATTAGCACAACCCAATCAGACGCCATTCCCTTGGATTGTTCAGGGGTTGATTTTAATTTTTTTACAAACGAGTCTGGAGTAGAAGAATATTTAAACAGTTCAGCCAAGAATGTTCCCTTTTCTACCGAACTCGGTGATGGTCATTATGTCGATTCAGAAATATTTTTTCCAGATTCAAAAATTGAGAAACGTTGGGATATTGTTTATCCCGCAAAGTGGTATCCAACCAAAAACACTGATTTACTTTTAGAAACAGCAAAACTAGACCCAAACTTAAAAATTGCAATTTACGGTTGGCCAGTCGTATCAGAAAGAAAAATTGTTCAAAGTATGGCCTATAGGAATAAAATTATTGAGACTGCACAGAGCACTCCAAATGTCGAAATTTTTGATGCCGGTTTTGAAATTGGGACAGTAAATCATTACAATACTGACGGAACTGTTGTTATTGGGAATTTATCGAAAGAAGAAATGAGAGATAAATTTTTTAGACAGGCAAAGTCAAGTATATTTCTGTCGGAAACAACCGAAGCTGTTAATCGAGTTTGTACAGAAATGCTTTGTTGTGACGTGCCAATGTTAGTTACCCAAACAAACGGTGGTCTTGAAAAATTAATCAATGATAAAACTGGAGTATTAATAGAAAGATCTCCGATGGGAATTCTAAAAGGTATTCATTATATTTTTGATCATCAAGAGCAGTTCAATCCACGACTCTCATTTTTAAGATTATATGGAAAAGAAAAAGCCAATAAAAGGTTAGAAGAAATAATAGTAGAGGTTGCCAAAAATAAGGGGGTAGAAGTTAATTGGGAAAATATGAGAAAATATAGTGGTGACTTATGGACATCCCCAGATGTGTACATGAGAATTTTTACTAGCTAAAGTATCAAACATGAACTTGATTAATTACATTAACGATAAAAAAATTACAAATAAAAAATTGTCTAATTATACAGATTGGCATGTTCGTCAGGCGGTAAGGGCAGTATTACAAAATGAACGTAAACAGATCGCCCTCATGCATATTGGTGAATACAATGTTTATAAATTACCTGGCGGCGGTGTTGAGGAGGGAGAAAGTCTCGATTTTGCTTTTATTAGAGAAATAAAAGAAGAAACTGGTTGTGAGGCGGAAAAAATTTCTAATCTTGGAATTTATATTGAAAAAAGAGATGAATGGAAAATGTTTCAAATTTCTCATTGTTATTTTGCAAGGGTAACCAAAGTAGGAGTGATAAAGCTGGATGAGGCTGAGCAAAAGGAAAAGTTTACCCTTCACTGGGTGGATGGAATAAAAGAAGCCATTAAGCTTGTTAAAAGCAACAAATCAGATAGATACGATGATAAATATATCAAAAATCGAGATCTGGCCATATTAAAGATGGCAAAAAAATCATTAATACCGTTTGAATATTTACCCGAGAATAAGGTGGAAATAAAAACAAATTAGTCAAATTATTCAATCCTTCTACTGAGCTTGTTTTAAACTACTTCCATCCCATTCGATGACTGGTTCGTCACCATATTTTGCATTTATTTCTACCGAGTGGTTTTGCCAAGTTCCATATTCAATAGTTTTATTTTTTGGTCCTTCAAAAGGGGCTATGGCAAAATAAACAGTTATCTTATAGCCATCATCAAACATCTCCACCTTTTCGCTAGTTTTTATATTATCTGATGGTCTAAAACCATGCTTAAAACTATCTCCTGGACCATAAACTTTTCCCATTGTATAGATGCCGCCCACATCTCTATCTTCTGCCTCGTTAGCCGCCAGATCATCCCAACAAGTTGGGTTATGACAGACATCCATCATATAAGACTGCCCGCTGACATTAACTATTTTATAAACCTGAGCAGAATTATTGTCATTATTAGTTTTTGGAGCTTCTTCTTTGGTTTCTTCTTTGGGTACTTCTGTTGGCTTTTCTTCTTGCTTGATTTCTTCTTCAATTTGTTTCATTATTTCCTCAACTTTTTCTCCGCTTTTAACGATATTATTTTCTTTCATCCACTGAGGTAGTTCTTCTTCGCTCAGCCCGGTCACACTAGCCTTAGTTTCGCCCTTTTCATCAGTTTTAATACTGATTCCCAATATTTTTTCATCTTGAACGGCTGATCTGATTTGATCGGCAGCAAAATAGCCAGCACTGACTTTTTCCATCGCCTTTGACACATTTCCCGGCAAATTGGCAATTGTCAAAATACTGGCTGCTGGTTCAGTCACTGCTCTCGCCTTATTTACCATTTCCGATACCTTATTTTTATCTCCCAGGGCAATTCTGGCTTCATCATCCGCCACCTCCAAAACCAAATCCGCTCCGCCCACCACTGTCGCCGTCGTTGCCAAAACCCCAGTAGCGCCTCCGGTCAGCACCACTCCTCCCACAAAGACCGTCACCTTGGCTCCGTTTTTTATTCTCATTGAATTTTGTTCACAGGTTTCAAAGACATCTCCTTCCTCTCCATAAGCCTCTCGAGTCATTTGATCTTGAGTTTGATTTAAAATCAAATGAGCCAATTTGACATCAACTCCCAGGTGTTTAGCCAGGGTTCTGACCGTTTTTCCCGCCGGAGCGCTCTCAATTACTTTTTGAATTTCAACCGTAGTATAGGCAGAAACATCTTTTACTATATTAAATGCTGTTTTTTCACTGGCCATTTTGTCAGCTTCTTTTTCGAGTTCCGTTACCTTGCCTTCCAGTGCTTTCCATCCCTCAATAACGGCCCCCATTTCCTCATTCCATTTATCATAATCTCCATATTCCTTAGCCTTTTCCAAAACATTTTCCGTTCGGTATCGAAGCAGGGTATATTCTTTTGAAACAGATAAGGTTTTTTCGTAAACCGATTGGTCCAAAGCTGATGTCTTATCTTCTTTTTTCAAAAATAAAAAACCAACAACCATTACGATTACCAAAGTAACAATTGCAATTTGGAAAATTTTTTTTATTGACATAAGCGATTATATCAACTCTTTCTATTTTTAATCTTATCTTTCCCCCTGCTACTTACATTTCTATGTGTCGACAGAGTGTAAATAAAGAAAGCTATCGCTAAATATAATTCCGATACCTCCAGCCACTGCCAAATAGCGTATTTTCTAAAAACATTGTTAATCACCATATCATAATTAAGATTTAAAAAATTTCTGTCATAGTAAACCAAAAAGACCAACAAAAAGTACCAAGATAAATATATTGGAGGAGTAAAAATTATTAAATCTTTACCTTTTTTTGGGAAAAACTTAGTAACGATTCGTCTGGAAAAAAGCCCATAAAATCCAATTATAATATAAGCAATTTGATTTATTTCGTATCCAAAAATATTGTGAATATTTGTTTCTTCCTGAAGATTGATCTGTTTTATTTGTTCTGGTGTTGTAAACCCAAAAATTCTTTGACCATAAGAAATCTCTTCAAGAGATATAAAAAATAACATGATTGAAAAGATTAAAAATAACAGTGAAAAGAATCTCATTTTCTTTTTTAGAAGCAAAAATATTTTATATGATATAAACCCAGAAAAAAGATAAAACATAAATTGTAGATACTCCAGGACCGAGTCTTCTCCTGTTATCCAAACAAAAAAATTATTGTGATCAATCCACAAATAACAAAAAACTGAAAAAATAATTAGAAATAGTATTTTTGCATTTTTTTCCATACTTTCTCTAAATCTAAATTTAGAAATATAGAAAATCATTAAACTCAATATCAAAATATAAATAAATGAAAAAGGAAAGATATGGAAATGTTTTAAAACATAATTTGGATACTGC
>JAQVSW010000080.1 GCA_028700345.1 Candidatus Shapirobacteria bacterium
GTGACATATTCTACTAGGCAGTGTCCTCAATGGCAATGTTTCGGTCCAAAGGACAGGAAAAACAACGTATATCAAAATTGTTTCTAAGCTCTTTAATAAAAGAGTAGTTTAAAAGAGCAACTTGTCCAACTTGTTCTTCTTTTCTCATCTGATTATTAATGACTTCATTTATTTTGTGATTTAACCAATTGTCCCAGTAAATAATTTGGTCTGATAAATCTGGATTTTGCCATTGGGGTGTCTCTAGACCACGAAAATACAGTAACTTTCTTTCAGGGGTCACTACCATCTCCATAAGAGCAATTCTGGTTGTGTCTATGTGGCCAAAAAGAGTATAAAAATCTAAAGGCGAAGCAGGTAAATCATAATGACCATGGGTGTGAATAAAACCAATCAGTAAATTTGTGCGACGGGAAGTTTTTTTTGATAAATAATCAGAATTTGTATTTAATTTTAAACTAGTTCGTAAAAAAGCTCGACCATCGTTAGTAAAAGAACCAATAGTATCAAATTGACTAGTAACTAATTTTCCTTTTTTATTTAGCAAAATCGATCTTCCTCTTTCACGACCATGAGAATCCCGAAGAGATCGCCGAATCATTTTTTCAGACAAGAGTCCGAAATGGCCAAGATCAATTCTATGGATTTCAGGAGAAATAGCCGTCCGAGGACTAAAGATAGCCTGAGATAATATTTCGCTTAGAGAATAATCAAAAAAATGAGTTAATGTTTCTTGGGATATAGGCGATTATATCAAGAAGTTTTTTCTAACTCAGCGCTTAATTCAGCGGCGAAAGTATCAGCGGGACGATAGCCAATAAAATCTTTGACTAGTTCACCATTTTTAAATAATTTCATATTGGGAATACTTTGAATTTGGTAATCCATAGCCAGCTGTTGATTTTGAGGCTCTTCGGTATCAACTTTTACAATTTTTAATTTACCATCAAATTTAGCGGCAAGTTCTGAAAGAACTGGGGCCATCATTTGACAAGGACCACACCAGGCAGCCCAGAAATCAACAAGAACAGGGAGATCAGATTTAATAACTTCGGCCAAAAAATTTTCTTGACCAGTGACACTAATTGGATTTGACATATTTTTTTAGATTAATAAATAATTTTTTATCATCTTTACTGAGACTCTTAAGACAAGTGTTAAATTTGTCTTCAATAACAGAGTCTGTAACAGAGGAAAGAGCCGATTTACTGGCTTTTAGTTGGGTTAAAATTTTAAGACATTCAGCTTTTGAATCCATCATTTTTTTGATGCCTTCAAGCTGGCCAATGATGTTGTTTAAACGCTGTTGATTTGTCTTCACTTAATAATCTTATACTACACCCCCCTGGGGTGTCAAGAAGATAATTTAATTGTAAAAATGTTATGATGAGATTAGATTAATAGTTGAATAGTTTAATAGTTAAACAGATAAATTAATAAATATGAAAAAATATTTAATATTGTCTTTTGTGTTTTTATTAATTTCTTTTCCTGTAGTGGCTAAAAATGCAGTTAACTCCCCAGTTCAAAGCCAAGAGCGAGTCCAAACCCGAAACCCCTCAGTCTCACCAACTGGTCAACAGGTTCAAAATCGAAATGAAGTCCAGACTCAAAACCAAGGTGAAGAATCACAGCTTCAGGTTAAAACAAAAGAGAGTGAGCAATTAAATCAAGAAGTCGAAGAAAGTGTTGAAAAAGTGTCTGATTATGTTCATCAATTAATTGAAGACAGAAAAACTACTGGAATTAAAGGTGGTATTGGTGAAAAAGTTAGTGAGTTTGCTCAAAATCAGCAACAAGTTCAAGAAAAAATAAAAAATTCTTATGAACAGCTCAAGAACCGAGGCCAGCTCATTCGTCTTTTTGTCGGTAGCGACAAAAAAATGACTGCAGCCCTCGATCAATTAGTCGGAGAAAATAAACTTAGAATAGAAGAACTAGAAGCTCTTAAAAATCAGACTACTAACCTGGCTGACCAGACCCAACTCCAAGAAACCATTGATCTTATGCTCTCCCAAAACACTTCTTTGCAAGAAAAAATTGCTAAAGAAAAACAAGTTAACGGTCTTTTTGGCTGGTTTCTAAAGTTATTTAATAGATAAAAGCTAAGTCAATTAAAAACCCCTCGATAAAGAGGGGTTTTTTAGATCTTTTAAAAAAGATTTATTGGTTTTTATTTCGGCCCATACCTTGACCTTGGCCTTCACCATTGCCATTTTTACTGCCTTGACCCATGCCATATTTAGCACGGAAAGCATTAACTAAGGTATTATCACCATTTTGTGAAGCTACTTGAGCCTTGGCAAATTCACCAAAGTTTGACTCGTTAACAAATCTGGTAGCACCTTTACCTGCCATATTGGCGGCCCAGGATTTGTAGTCCCCTTTTTGAAAGGCGGTAACATTAATATTGTGTCTTTCCTCAGTATAATTTGGACTTTTGACGGTGGCGTCACCACGATAAGCCAAAACTGGAGTAAAAGATTTGACAGCAACTAGCCCAAGAGCTAGAGCAGCCATTCCTAAAGCGATTTTAGTATTCATATTTTTTTGAAATAAATTATTAAAAGACTCGCGCAGTCTATTAGTAATACAAGGCGACAAGAGATTTTCTTTCAAGTTAATTTCGACCAGTCCCCCAGGGTCGAATTTCGGAAAAAATAAAAGTATTTTTACTGCTCTGAGAACCGATTATTTTAACTTCGGTCCCAAGCTCAAGCCTTAGACGACCTTTAATAGTTGAGTTGCTACCGCTAATTTGCCAAGATTTTCCAGAAAAATCAGTAATTTCAAAATTAGAATCGTCGATTATTTTGCTAATAGTGCCAGACAAATAACCAAGCTCGGGTCGAGACCAGGCTTGAAGCTTCATGGGAACGACATGTCGATAGAGGGGAAGTCTGTTTTCTAAACTAGAGTCAAGGCGACGAGCTAAACCAATTTTAAAAAAGGTAGTGCCTAAAATTAAAGCTAGGGCGGTCATGACAATGATGA
>JAQVSW010000014.1 GCA_028700345.1 Candidatus Shapirobacteria bacterium
ATGGTTGCCGCTATCGTCATTACTATTTACTATCTTTCCGGAGCTGAAATTATTAGTCTCTTTTTCGCTGGAACTACCGTCGTTATTTTAAGTTTAGCCATGATTGCCATCTCCCCCTATCGATTAAATCGGGTTAAAACTCTTCTCAATCAACAACAAAATGAAGATTTAAGTTATCACAGCGAGCAAATGATTCTCTCCCTGGCCTCTGGTTCATGGTCTGGAAAAGGTTTTGCTAATTCAGATCATAAATATAAATTTTTGCCTAAAATTAGTACTGATTCAATTTTGGCTATTATCGGTGAAGAAATTGGTTTTGTCGGTCTGACTTTAATTACTTATCTTTTTTTACTGTTAATTTCCCGTCTGATTCATATTTCCCAAATAGCCGCGGACTCCTGGGAAAAACTAGTTGTCGGCGGTATTGCCTGCTGGATTGCTTATCAGGGACTGATTAATTTTGCCGCTATTGTCGCTCTAATTCCTCTGACTGGTATTCCTTTCCCCTTTATCGCCTATGGCGGCTCTTCACTTATTAGTTTATTTTCAGCTCTAGGCCTTGCTATAAATATAGAAAATAAATACGCAAAATTGCTATACTTTAAAAATGACCGAAACGAGAAAGATAATCCTCACCGGTACCCATCTCACTCCCGCCATTGAATTAATTAATCAGCTAAAAGCCGACAAAGATATTGATTGGGAAATTCATTATATTGGCCGAATCCTCAATTCTAGTGTTAGTAGGCAGCCTTCAATTGAATCAAAAATTATTCCAGAGCTAAAAATAAAATTTTACGGAATTAATTGTGGTAAATTTGATCGTCGCTGGCTCCCAAACACTTTAAGAGGCTTACCTCAAATATATTCAGGTTTTAAAGAGGCTTATCGTCTTTTAAAAAAAATAAAACCACATTTAGTAGTTTCTTTTGGTGGTTATGTTTCCGTCCCAGTTATTATCGCCGCCTCCATTCAAAAAATTACTTCCCTTACTCACGAACAAACCCAAACTCTGAGTCTGGCTACCAGAATTAATGCTCTTTTTTGTCGCTATGTTGCTCTTTCTTTTCCTCTAAAAACTACTTCCAGTAAATATTTGGTCACGGGTAATTTGCTTAGAAGAGAAATATTTAATTCACACTCAAAAGAATTTGAAAAAGAAAAAATAGATCTTAAAAAATTTCCTTTATTATTTTTTACGGCTGGCAATCAGGGCTCACATCACCTCAATCTCGTTTTAAAAAGCTTATTACCTAAATTATCCTTAAAATACACTATTATTCATCAATGTGGCCAAAAAGATTATTCTATTTTAAAAAAAATATCGTCTAAATACCCTCATTATTTCGTCAAGGATTATATTGGTACCTTAGACATTGGCTGGGTTTTTCATCACTGCCGTGTCATTATTAGTCGAGCTGGTGCCAATACCATTCAAGAAATTGAAGCTCTAAAATTATTTTCTATCATTATTCCCTTGCCAGTTAGTCAGCAAGACGAACAACTAAAAAATGCTCTTTGGCTCCAAAAAAAATCTCCCAAAAATACTATTATTATCAAAGACGCCGATATTACCGAAGAAAAATTAATAAAGTCCATCAAAACTTTGGCCTCTAAAAAAAGAAAATCTACTTCTAAATCAGCCTCTCCTAATCTTAGGCTATTAAAACTGATCAAAAGGCTCTAAAATTAATCTATGCAACATTTTAAAATTATCAACTGTCTCGACATTGGCACTTCAAAGATCACTGCCATTACTGGCCAATTTCCTGAAAACGAAAGCAAGATAAATATAGTCGGGGTTGCCTCTATTCCCGCCGTCGGTTTTAAAAAAGGCCAAATTATTAACCTAGAACAGGCCTCAAAAACCATTACTGACTGTATTGAATCTACCGAAAGAATGGCTGGTTTTCAAATTAATCATGCCTACGTCTCCCTCACCGCGCCTCATCTTGAATCAATAAACTCCAAGGGAGTCACTGCTGTTTCCGGAAGCAATGGTGAAATCACCCCAGCTGATATTGAAAGAGCCGTTGAAGCTGCCAAAGCCATCTCACTCCCAGTAAGCAAAGAAATAGTTCATGTCATCCCCCGTCTTTTTACTGTTGATGGTCAAGAAGGAGTCATTGATCCTGTCGGAATGAACGGCATTCGTCTTGAAGTTGAAACCCATTTAATTTTGGCCTCAACTCCCGCTTTAAAAAATTTATACAAATGCCTTGAAAATATTGGCATTAAAGTCGATGGATTAGTTTATTCTGGTCTTAGCGCCGCCAAAGCCTGTCTGACCGAAACCGAAACTGAGCTGGGTGTAGCTCTAGTTGACATTGGTGGCAGCAATACCACTTTGACTATTTTTCAAGAATCATCTCCTATTTTTTCCGGAGTAATCCCCATTGGCGCCAATAATATTACCAATGACCTGGCCATAGGTCTTCGTCTCCCACTTCAGGATTCAGAAAAAATTAAAATCAAGCTCAAAGCTTATGCCGATAAAAAAGGCTTCGAAGATGAAATTGAATTGACTCATCTAGGAGTTTTAGGAGAAGACAAGAAAAAAATCTCTTTTTCCACCACCGTCAACGGTATTATCAAAGCTCGTCTTGAAGAAATTTTTGGCTTTATTTATGACCAGATAGAAGACAATGATTTCAAAAATTCCATTCCCGCTGGCATCGTCCTAACTGGAGGTGGTTCTCAAACAATTTTAGCCAAAGAAGTCTGTAGTGATATTATTCCCTTACCTGTCAGAATTGCCGAGCCACCACGCCTCGGAGGACTCGTCGACGATATTACTAATCCGGCTTTCGCCAGTACTATCGGCACAATATTATATTTTCAAAATAATAAAAGCACTGTCAAATCTAAGGGTTCAAGTAATAAATCAAAAGTATCTTTTGATGGAATTTTGGGAAAACTAAAAAGTTTTATTGAACCACTTTTACCATAAATATGGGACTAATCAAAACGCTTACTGGTCAATTTGCCAAAATAAAAGTCGTGGGAATTGGCGGCGGTGGCAATAATGCCATTAATTCCATGATTTCGCAGGAACAGATTAAAGGCGTTGATTTCGTGGCCGTTAATACTGATTCCCAGGCACTATTAAACTCTCTGGCTCCTATAAAAATCCAAATTGGAGAAAAAATTACTAAAGGCCTGGGTGCAGGTGGTGACCCCTCCATTGGTCAAGAGGCTGCGCAGGAATCAAAAGAACGTATCAAAGAAGTCCTCGAAGGTACCGATATGCTTTTTATCACTGGAGGTATGGGTGGAGGTACCTGTACTGGGGCTGCTCCCATCATTGCTGAAATTGCCAAAAAGGAACTCGGAATTCTCACTATCGCCGTGGTCACTAAACCCTTTTTATTTGAAGGTACTCGGCGCATGAGCAAGGCTGATGAAGGCCTGTCCCGACTCCGTCAACATGTTGATACTCTAATCGTCATTCCCAACCAAAGAGTTTTGGAGGTAGTAAATTCGCAGGCAACCCTTTTGGAAGCCTTTAAAATTGCTGATTCTGTCCTGACCAAGGGCACCAAAGCCATTGCTGATTTAATCACTGTACCTGGACTAATAAATTTAGATTTTGCCGATATTAAATCAATTATGAATAATGCCGGCTCAGCTCTGATGGGAGTCGGTGAGGCCGAGGGGGCCAATAAAGCTCAAGATGCTGTTGAGGCCGCTATAGATTCACCTCTGGTTGAGGTTAATATTGATGGTGCTCGGGGAGTACTTATCAATATTACGGGTGGACCTGATCTAACTATGTCAGAAATTGAGCAGTCCGCCAAAACTATCACCGCCCATGTGGCTCCTGATGCCAATGTTATCTTTGGTGCTTCAATAGATCCCGATCTTACTGATAAAATTAAAGTGACTGTCATCGCTACCGGTTTTGATTCTAGTAAATCCTCAACTTATTCTTCTTATAAAAAACCCTTATCCTTACAAAAACCCCTTCTTGATCTTGAATCTGACACCCAAAAAGAAATCGACCCTAAATTACAAAACCTTCTGGCTGATCAAGAAGTTCCCGAAGGGGTGGACATCGAAGATGAATTTGACATCCCCGCCTTTTTAAGAAAAAACAACTAAGATTATTGTATAATTTCCTATATTATGGCCTACTTTAAAGAGCTTCAAAACACTCCTGATTTCCCCCTTATCGAAAAGGAAATAATTACTTGGTGGCAAGAAAACGATATTTTAAACAAATATCTTCAAAAAAATAATAATTCTGATAAAAATTATTCTTTTATTGATGGTCCCATTACTGCCAATAATCCCATGGGAGTTCATCATGCCCGGGGAAGAACTCTAAAGGATGTTTTCCAAAGATTTAAAAATGCCCAGGGCTTTGCCCAGAGGTTTCAAAACGGTTTTGATTGTCAGGGACTCTGGGTAGAAGTTGAGGTCGAAAAAGAAGCTGGTTTTAATTCTAAAAAAGATATTTTGGATTTTGGTGTCGAAAATTTTACCAAAGCCTGTCTGGCTCGGGTTGATAAATTTTCTAAAATTCAAAGCGAGCAGTCTCAGCGCCTTGGCATGTTTATGGACTGGGATAATTCTTATTACACTAATTCTCAAACTAACAATTTATACATTTGGCATTTTCTAAAAAAAATTAATGAGAAAGGCTGGCTCATCAAAAAGAAAAGTGCTACTACCTGGTGTCCTCGCTGTGAAACTGGCCTCTCCCAGCACGAACAAAGTGATGCCTATCAAGTGGACACCGATACGTCTGTCTATTTAAAATTTAAGCTGAAAAATAGACAAAATGAATTTATTCTCGCCTGGACCACTACTCCCTGGACCCTCTCGGCCAATGTCCTTTTAGCCATCAATCCCAAGTATCAATACGTTAAGACTAGTTTCGAAGGTCAAATTTTATATCTGGCCAAAATCGCTGCCGACAGACTCGGTCTGACTGATTACGAAAATATTGAGGCGACTTCACTTCTAAATCTAGAATACGAATCTCTTTACAATATTCCCGCCCAACAAAACATCAAACACTATGTCACTACCTGGAATGAGGTCAATCCGAGTGAGGGGACTGGCGTTGTTCACATTGCTCCCGGTTGTGGCCAAGAAGATTTTGAGCTAGGAAGCAAACTAAACAGTGATATGCTTGCCCCTCTTGACTCCAGTGGTCATTTTTTAGAGGGATATGGTGATTTAACCGGTCTTTACGCCCATAAAGTCAATGATTTAGTCATAGATTATTTAAAAAACAATAACTTACTTTTTAAAACCGAAGAAATTTCCCACCGTTACCCTCACTGTTGGCGCTGTAAAACTAAATGTTTATTTCGTCTTGAAGATTCTTGGTTTATTAAATCTGATGAAATTAGACCTCTTTTGAAGCAGGCTGCTAAAAAAGTTTCTTGGCATCC
Source organism: Candidatus Shapirobacteria bacterium (assembly GCA_028700345.1). Classification (GTDB taxonomy): domain Bacteria; phylum Patescibacteriota; class Microgenomatia; order UBA12405; family UBA12405; genus UBA12158. Next base: position 5,403 of record JAQVSW010000014.1, read on the forward strand.
AAAATATACTGGTCGGCGCATGCAAAACTGGCTCGATTCCATGGATGATTGGATGATTAATCGCAAACGTTTTTATGGTCTAGCGCTGCCTTTTTATGAATGTGAATGTGGCCAGTTGACAGTCATTGGCTCCAAAGAGGAGCTAAAAGAAAAAGCTATTAACCCCCAGCTTGTCGACAAACTGACTTCCTTTCATCGACCCTGGATTGATGAAATTGAAATTAAATGTCCAAAGTGCGGTAAAAACGTTAAGCGAATTCCCGATGTCGGCGATGTGTGGCTTGATGCCGGAGTTGTCCCTTTCTCAACTCTCAAATATTTAGAAGACAAAAATTACTGGCAAAAATGGTTTCCGGCGCAAATGGTTCTAGAGATGACCGAACAGATTAGACTCTGGTTTTACTCGATGCTTTTCTTCAGTGTAGTTTTTGAAGGAGAGCCCCCTTACAAAAGCGTCGTTACTCACGCTGAAGTTCGAGACGAAAAAGGGGAGCGTATGAGCAAAACCAAAAAGAATGGCATTCCCTTTAATGATGCCATCGAAAAAATGGGCGCTGATCCCATGCGCTGGCTCTATTGTCAACAAAAAGCCTATACTAGCGTTAATTTTGGTTATAACATTGCTGATCAGGTCAAGCGCGATTTTCTCCTTATCCTTTGGAATTCCTATCGTTTTTTTACTCAGCACGCTAATTTAGAAAACTGGCAACCGAGCGCTTTTAATCCCAGTGACTTGTCAGAACCAATTGATAAATGGCTATATTCTCGCCTAAACCACACCATCGATCTTGTCACTACCAATTTAGAAAAATATAATACTAGTCGGGCCACCGCCGCTATTGAAAAACTAGTTAGCGATCTTTCCACTTGGTACATTCGCCGCAGCCGGGACAGAACAGACAATTTCGCTTTACTTTTCTTTATCTTTGATAATATTTTTCGACTTATGGCGCCAATTACTCCATTTTTAAGCGAAGTTTTGTATCTAAACCTCCACCATAAATCATCAGTTCACTTAGAAGACTGGCCAGTCGCCAACAAAGAAGCCGTCAGCGAAAAACTCGAAAGTGATATGGAGCTGGTGAGAAACCTTTGTCAGCAAGCCCACTCCGAGCGTCAAAAAGCCTGTATAAAAATTAGACAACCGCTCTCGACTTTAACTATCTGTTGTCCTGTCGTTATTTCAAAGGAGTATTTAAACAATCTTTCTGAGATTATGTCCCTGGAGTTAAATGTTAAAAAAGTTAATATTAGTCAAGAAAAAAACACAAAAGTGTTATTAGATACCAATATTACTCCCGAGCTTTCCGCCGAAGGTAAATTTCGTGATCTCGTGCGAAACATTCAAGTTCTCAGAAAAAATCAGGGTTTTGAGATCAAAGATCGAATTAAAATCGTTGCCCCAGACTGGCCAAAAGATTATGAATCCCAGATTTTAGCAAAAACTCTCGCCGATTCAATTGAAAAAGGGGATAAGCTGGGTGTCGAAAAAATTTCATGAGAAATAAATTCCCCCTGACTCTAATAATTAGCCTTATCGTTCTTTGCTCCTTCAATCTTCTTATGATTAGTTCTTTGGCTCCCTCACTCCTTCTTAAACAAATAGCTTCATGGATCATCGGAATATTCCTCTTTATTTTAGGTCTTCAGATAAATCCCAAACAAACAAAACCTTATCGCTGGTCTATTTTCTTTTTTGCCTGTATTATGCTTATTTTACCTATAATTCTGGGAAATTTAACTAGAAGTTCACATCGCTGGCTAAATATTGGTTTTTTAACTCTTCAACCCAGTGAAATTATGAAAGCGCCTTTGATGTTTTTTTTATCAACTACCAGTCAACCTCTAGTTTTATTGATTCCTGTTTTAATTGTCATACTTCAACCGGATTTGGGAAGTGCGATTACTATTTTGGCCTTAAGCCTGCCAGCGATTTTTTATAATCCAAAAGCTCTCAAAATTAGCATTTTCATTGGCCTATTTTTAATCCTCCTGTCTCCTTTGGCTTATCAGTTTATTCTCCGCGATTATCAAAAAGAAAGAATTGTTAACTTCTTAGAGCCCACTCGTGACCCCTTAGGTCAGGGCTATAATTTAATTCAGTCTCAAATCGCCATAGGTTCAGGTGGACTATTTGGCAAAGGCTATCGCCAGGGAACTCAAGCACAACTTTTATTTTTACCGGAAAAACACACTGATTTTATTTTTGCCGCTACCACTGAAGAATTAGGTTTTTTTGCTATTTCTCTCATTATTCTTGCTTATTTTTTCATCATCAAAACTCTTTTTGATAAAGCCTTTAGCACTCATAACAACCTCCCTTTATTTATTTTTACTCTAGGTATCGCCATCCAAATTTGGACTCAAAGTTTTGTCAATATTGGCATGAATTTGGGCCTACTTCCTGTTACCGGCATCCCTCTTCCTTTCATGTCTGTGGGTGGTTCCTCAATTATGTCCCTGCTTTTTTCCTTAGGTATTATTTACTCTGCTTAAAAATTTATCCTGTGATATAATCGAAAAGTATGAAATATGCGGTAATTGCCATTTCCGGCTCACAGTATAAAGTTGAAGAAAATCAAGTAATTACAGTCGATAAACTCGATCCTTCAGTTAAATCTACAAGTGATGTTCTTTTAATTATCGATGAGGATAAAGTAAAAGTGGGTAATCCCACCGTGAAAGGAGCTTCTGTTGATTTTGAAAGTGTCCGAGATTATCAAGGTGAAAAACTTCGCGTCTCAACCTTTAAAGCCAAGTCTCGTTATCGAAAAACCAAAGGTTTTCGCGCCCAGCTTACCGACATAAAAATCACCAAAATTAATTTTTAATTTATTCTAATCAACTAAAGTTCTAAAAAACTAAAGCTCTAATAAACTAAATATGGCACATACTAAATCACAAGGAAAAACCAATCAAAAATCAAATCGTCCCGGCCAAAGGCGGGGAGTCAAAAAATTTGGTGATCAAAAAATAAAAGTTGGAGAAATAATCGTTCGTCAAGTTGGATCTAAATTTCATGGCGGAGTCGGAACCAAAACCGGCAAAGATTTCACCATTTACGCTATTAGACCAGGCATCGTAAAATTCTTCACTAGAATGGGTAAAAAAGTTGTTTCCGTCATCAAAGCCTAAATTTTGATACATTTCATCTCTCTTTTTTCACGGGGATTTTCATAGTAATCTTAACCCATGAAAGATATAGCGCAGATTCCTACCAATCAACTCGAACCAAATCCGCTTCAACCTAGAGGCATTATCAATTCTGACTCCATCTCAGAACTAGTTGAATCAATCCGTGAACACGGCATTTTAGAACCCTTAATTATTGCTCAAACTCCAGCTGGATACCAGATAATTGCCGGTGAGAGACGCTGGCGAGCAGCTAGAATACTTAAATTACCCTATGTTCCAGCCATTATTAAAAAAACAACTCCTCAACAAATGCTGGAAATGGCTATCGTGGAAAATGTTCAGCGTAAAGATCTAAATCCCATTGAAAGAGCCAAAGCCTTTCTCCGTCTTAAAGAAGAATTTGGACTTGATAATCATGGTATTGCCAAAAAAGTAAGTAAGAGTGTTCCTTATGTAATAAATGTCTTAAAGCTTCTAAGCTTGCCTGACGCTATCAAGGACGGACTTTTATCGGGATTGATTTCAGAAGGTCATGCTAGAGCCCTAGGTGGCATTGGTGATACCCGTCTCATGATCGAGGCCTACAAGATTGTTCTCAAAGAAAAAGCTTCAGTCCGCAGGGCCGAAGAAATAGCCCGGCGCATGAGACAAAAAATTGATGAAGGGCTAATTCCTATCAACAAAGAAAATATTCCTCAATTTTTAAAATCACGCCTCGACAATATCAGCAGTGATTTAGAATCAATTTTTGATAATAAAAATACCAGAGTAAAAATCTCTCAAACTAATGTCTATACTCGGGTCATATTTCAGTTTCAGGGACCAGTCGAAAAACGATTTGAGCAGCTAGGAGAACTATATAAAGAGATTTGTAAAAAAGACTTAAAAGCGGATAGTGGGGATTAAACCAATTTCACTAAGAGGCCAGTATTTAAAAAAGGCCTTACCCACAATCAAAGATTTATCTATGGGGCCAAACTCACGACCATCTCTGGAATGAGAGCGGTTGTCTCCAAAAACTAAATATTTTCCCTCAGGTACTTCCACTTCTACTCCTTCCTGACAAAAAGAACCAGGATCAGTAATATAGTCCTGGGGTAAAAATGATTGTTCAAGTAGCTCTCCGTTGAGGTAAACCTGTTCCTCCTGGACCATTACCTTGTCACCTGGCACCCCAATTATTCTTTTTATATACTCACATTCATCTTCGGCACAAGGCTCAGAAGGAGGTGCCTTAAAAACGACCACATCACCTCGAGTAGGAGTTCCAAACTGATAAGAAATTTTATCAGTCAAAAGATATTCGGCATCAATAAAATTAGGTACCATCGAGCTACCTTTAACCTGATTAGGCTGAGCAATGAATAAATAAATTAACACAAAAACAGAAAGAGCCAATACTATCGATTGGACAAATTCTAAAATAAAAGAACCGAGAGAAAAAGCTTGTCGAAATTTCATAATTTATAGTCTAAACCTTCGTTTAAATAAATTCCACCATTTAATTGGTATAATTTCTCATCCGGCCGCTTGGCTCAGTGGTAGAGCATTCCATTCACATTGGAAAGGTCAAAGGTTCGATCCCTTTAGCGGCCACCATCCTTCTACTTCCAAACTATTTCATATAATTTATTAGCTAAATAATTAGCGGCGTAATTTCTCCCTTCCTTCATCAATATATTCGCCTGTTCGTTATTAATTGAAGCCGAGTAGGTTGGAATTTTTCTAAGCCTAGCCAAAAGTCTTAAATTTGTTTGCACAAGGGATTGACTCGCCTTAGCCTTTAAAAACATAGCTTTAATTTCTGTATTTGAAAAAATACCAGTATTTAAAATTATTCTTAAATTATTAAGTATATCTTCACTATTTTTAAATACTTTTTTATTTTTTCTATAATTTATATATTCATCAATGCTTAGAGTTATATTTCTTTGATCTATCGGAGCAATCATATTAGTCGCTCCCACCTCAATTACTGCTCTCCTCAGCATTGCCCACTGATTCTCAACTCCCTCATTACTTAAATTAAGTATCTCCTGATCATCAATTTCACCCTCAAAATATTGCCAGCTATCCTTATCTCCACTGACCAAATGATAAGGACCCCCACCATCTTTACCCGTCAAACTAAGCTGACAAGCGTCAAGATCTTTATCAGCAATCATAATCCAACCCTCGATATCTTGAGTCACACTTCCTTCACAGTTAACACTCATTGTCGCCGGAGACCCTAAGTAAAAAATTGATTGTTTTCCGGGGTAAGAAAGATCCTCGTTTACCGTTACTCCAAGATCTAGCCGATTTAAAATTAAATTTACTGATTTATCAACAATTTCCCCGTGATTTGAGGGAAACTCTTGCTTATCTGCCTCAGAAATTAAGGCGCTCTTTTTTAAAACCGTCCCATCACCAATTCCATTAACATAAGAAAGAGGTCGCCCTTCTTCCCAAATCCCCAAAACCTTATCAAAAAGAGATCTTTCACCCAGGTTTATCCATTCTTTGGTTATTTCTCCAACTCCGTCAATCGTCAATAATTTATCACCGATACTTGAGACTAAATTATTTTTTGAAACTAAATACTGACTTGAATTAGTTGATACCTCAAGTCCATTTCTTTTCAAAAAAGTAAAGGTAGGGGAGAGGTCAAAAACAATAGGAGCGTATTGTCTCAAGGTTTCGACAGTCGTATCAAAATTTTTCTTTTGCAGTTGCATTAGCACATTCAAAGCAATCGAAGCTATATCAACCGAATCAGATATTTTAGCGCCGTTCCAAGCTTCGTAAGCTTTAAGAGAGCCATAGTGTGGGCTACCAAGACTAATAATTTCCTCTACCAGTAGCGGATTATCCTGAGTCCAAACTCTAGCAACGAGACCCCCTAGGCTATGGCCAACTAAATCAATTTTTTCTCCAGCAGTGAGATTTAAACTCAAAACATAATTATTAAAATCATTGACAATTTGCACCAGTGGTTTGCGCCAATCATAGTTCCAAACAAAATAATCTTGATTTTTAACAAGATCATTATTTTCCAGGCCACTTATTAATAAATTATAGTTATTAACAAAAGGCGTCATTGTCCACTGAAATGATGGTGCTGTCGATCCGCTCAGTATCGCCTCTGCGTTCCAACTCGCCCCCAGCCCTGGCAGTATTACCACCTTATTTCTAACAGTATCTTGAA